>NZ_WXWS01000594.1:0-4746 GCF_009904715.1 Vibrio sp. V42_P2S4T144
ATTCTAGCGAAGCGTTTAACATCTCATATCCCAGTAACTCAGCAGTTACGTTGGGTGTTAAGTATTGGTGCCATTCAAATGGTCGCTATAGCGATGTACCACGGCGACTTTAGCCGTAGCTTAAATGCCATAACATTTAAAGACCTAGCATTAATAGCTTACATGAGCCTGTTTGGAACTTTGATTGCTTATTACTTTTGGATGAAAGGCGCTATCGTTCTTGGTCCAGATAAGATGTCTCCATTATTTAATATTATGCCGGTATTCACTCTACTGATTTCGTTCATTTCTGGTGAGCAGGCTCAATGGGAAAATGTTTTAGGCGTCTTTATCGTTGCGGCTGGTGTGTATATAGGTAACTCAGCACCTTTTGCTCGTTTACGGAAGGTGGTGGAGTAAAAATAGACGCCAACCTTAAGTCCATTATTTAGAGCAATACTTTGTTAATTGGCATAAGTTTTCTTGGTTTCCAATAGGTACACTTTTCGCTTTCGTCGTGCACTCTTTTATCTAACTTTATTGAGTGCATGTCGAAAATCTTCAATCTTTTGCTAAGAGCGTTTTTTACTATGTAAAAAACAGAGGAGAATGACCATGAAAAAACGACTCAACTATATTGAAGTAGCGCCAAAAGCAATAGAAATCCTATACGCTCAGGAAGCTTACTTCCATGAACAATTTAGCCAATCAGAAACTATGAACATGATCATATGGGAACTGGTTAAGTTACGCATATCGCAAATCAATCAATGTGCATTTTGTATCGACATGCATAGTAAAGATGCGCTTAAGTTAGGTGAAAAGCCGGAACGCATATGGGGGCTTAGTGCATGGAAAGATATGCCATTCTACAGCGATGCAGAACACGTTGCGCTTGGCTGGGCTGAATTACTAACTGCTGGCCTACCAGTAGATGATGATACCTATCAGCTGACCTTGAATACCTTCGGAGAAGAAGCTATGGTCAACCTAACAATTGCGATCAACGCGATCAATAGTTGGAACCGAATAGTTAAGGCATTTAAGCCAAAGGTTGGAGACTATAAGCCTAGATAATTCTATCTGACAGTTTTTACTTATAAGTCACTGCTTATACCTCAACTTAATAGGATGAAAAGTACATGTGTATCACTATCTCATTTTAAGTTGAGTTAAATAGGATGATTCATTTGAACTTAGAATTTGATATTTTAAAACCTCAAAAGGCTTTAGCTGGCATGTTCAAGCCATTTGGTCAGCATCCGTCAAACCTGATACGACGCAAGCCGTACGTAAACAATTACTCAGTGATGCTGGTACAGGTGTGGTATTCATTTTACAGAATGAAGTACAAATGGATGGTGAGTGGCAAACACCAGGGGTTGTCCTACTACCTATAAGCATTCTGGCACATCAGGTCTGCCTACCGCCAGGCGCGGTGATGACTGGCGTACGCTTTCATCCTGCTGTTGGTTATCAACTATTTGGTAAACGTCTAGAACAGCTATTGCGGATTCAAGACGACCACCCTTTGGCTTCTTCTGCACTAGCAACATTTGAGTCTCTGCAAACAGCGCGTTCGCCATATGCAAGGATTTCTACGTTATATCGCTGGGTTCAAACACTGATTGAGGAATATGAACCGCAGTATGTCGGCCACATTATTGACCAACCTACAGGGACCATCAGTCAGCGCCAGAGAGAGCGCAATTTTCAGAAATGGTTGGGGATTACTCCTAAACATTACCAACGCATTAAACGAGTGAAGCACACTTTAGAGCAACTCCGAGCGCAACCCGATCTTACTTTATCGGAGTTGGCGCTGGAGCAAGGTTTTTCCGATCAAGCACACATGACTAGAGAGTGTAAGCAGATTGCGCGCATGACACCGAAGCAGTATGTCCGAAAGAGAAACCTCTAAGCCTTATTAGCTTTCTACATCAAACCCCATTGATTCAGAATCGACCATATACTTGTTACAATGTTCGATCATATATCACCTACTTTTTCGATCGCTCATTCCAGCTTGATATGAGCTGGTTAGCTCGCTTTTGATGCTGCGTGCTGCTCTACCATAAACGCGATCACTTCTTCGTTTAAGCAAGATTTGCTGATGTATTGGCGTTGTTTACCAAGGTGAAGGATAAAGCCCAAATCGGTTTGTTCGAGTTGGTCGATTTCACTCCAAGCGAGGCTGCGATCGATTTTACCGCTTTTATAGCGCACGCCATCTGCATTAACTTCAAACACTACTTTGCTGCCACGGCTTGAACTGATGGTTTGACGCCATAGCCACCAGGTTCTTTTGAAGTAAACGCTACACGCTTCAATCACACTCAATACGATAAAGAACCAACCGACATAACCGTTAGGTAGCAGTTCAAACTCCAATAAAACCACACCAAAGATAAGAAACAGCATCCCTTTTAGGTACGCTTGTGGGAACTTCGTTGGCTGGCTAGTTTGATCATAACACTCAGCAAAGAAAGGTTTGTCGAGTATGTATTCTGTAGTGAATTCGAAATCTTTAGACATGTATGGTTACTTCAAGGCTTCTGTAAATGAGTAATCTTGGTTGCACTCTCGCAACACCTGCATTGTAGCGCTTCTCGAGATTTATCTTTAGTCCTTTTGATTTTGTTTTGTAAATCAATGATACCGCCACGCCAAAAGACCTCGGTGCACTCGCCAAGATCAAACAAGGCGAACCATTTGGCTCGCCTAGTTAATTAATGACCTATATGACTTATGAGGTTTTCTACTTTAGAGGGTCATTGTCTGGCAATGCACTGTGTATCCAGACTGCCAGTCGGTGTTTGATGCTTGCGCCGTCTAGCTTGCTTTCCGGTAATGGGGTGATCTGTTTGGCATCAACCAAGAATAGGTAAATCGCTTTTACTCTTAGAGGTTGTGGTGACTGAGGAAGGTCAAAGCCTTGTAGCTTCGCCATCTTCCCACCAATCTCTAGTGCCTTCTTAACCAGTTTGTCTTCATTGTGAAGTTTGGAGCTTTTTGACATTGATAAATCCTCTTCTTCGCTTCAATTAAGAATACATGAAGTGTCGCGTATGGCGTGTTAGTAAGCTCGCATATTGATAAGTTTATGCCTTCTTACCGAGTAACTGATTGAAAAACGACCTTAATTCGTCATCACCAAGATTGAGCAGGTAGTCACCAATATACCATTCAACAATCGATTGATTTGGATGTGCCGTGACTTGCGGGTTACCAAACCAAATGCCCTTTTCCGTGGCAAACGTGTGTTGGAGTTCTTTCAACTCTTCGCAGCTAAATGGCAGGATAAGGTGCAACATGTTTGCTTGAGGCTGGGTTGGTCTCACCGCCAAAGATGGGAACTCTTCAATGATCTTGTAGATCTGTTTTGTTCGCTCAAACAGAGCCGGCATTTGTGACAACCTTTCATCAAACTGCATTGCCGCAGACACCACATAAGGTGTTCTGTGATAGAGGTTGCCACCTTGCCGCTTCATCCACATTGAAGCCAGTTCAATGAACGACTTTGAGCCAAGCAACATAGATCCGCCCATGCCGTTGATGCCTTTGTAAAGTGAAACATAGGTCGTATCAAAACCAGCGGCGATCTCGCGGTATTCTTTCTGATAGTAAGCTGCGGTTTCCCAAAGTCTTGCGCCATCCATATGGAGATGAATTTTGTTTTCGGCGCAGTACGCTTTGATTTCTTCCAGTTCTTGCCATGAAGGTAGCTGACCACCAATTTCTCGCATCGGGAGTTCATAAAGAACGGCTGCGATTTCATCCGGCCAAGCAGTGAGATCCTCAAGCTTCCATGTTTGATAAGGGTTCCCTACTGGCAAAATACTAAAGCGATGTTGAAGCTGATAGCCTTGTTTTTCATGCACCGGAATATGGCTAGATGCGTGCATGGCGACAATAGGATTACGCTTTTGTCTTGTGACAATTTCAAGCACCGTTGGCTGCGTCATCGTCCCTGTTACAACAAAAAGCCCTGCCTCGTAACCCAGCAGATCGGCAACCTTTTGCTCGAACGCTTGAATCGTTTCTCCCTCACCGTAGACATCGTGATTTACGTTGTTCTCTTCGCACCACTTTGCCATTTTCGCAAAGTGTTCGGCTGGAGAATCTTCTTTATTACCAGAGAGATGGATATGACAAAGCTGTTTTAGGTGGGCACTCATTGTTCTGTCCTTTGAATCAAAGCTTCAACAATGTAACTTGTTAAAACGGAGGCGTAAACTGCATTTTCGCGATGTATTTTCTGCGTATGCCTCCGTGCTGAACCTCCGGTTGGACATAGATTTAACTTAAGAGTGATTTACGCAGAACAAAGATCATGCTCACCGTAAACAAGCCATTTAGGTAAATATGCGGCTTCTGGAATCGTCCAGCCATACTTATCGTATGCTAATGCAGCAAGACCAGTCAGTTTCAGAGAAACATTTCCTTTTGGCGAATAGCGAACATCTTCATTTATGTAGAACTGGTAATGCGCCTCTAACGCATCCCTCAGTGCCTCTTGATAATGTGCCTCATCGCCATCGATAATGGCAACAAACACATTCACAAATGGAATAAACAAAGAGTGTACATATGGCACTCTGGTTGATTCTAAGTATTGCGGAGAAGATTTCTCCATCACAGTTTGCAATAACTCAGGTAACGCTGATGAATTGCTAAATACACCGTTAACGAACTCGACTAGCGCAACATCGAATGGATCTTTTAAACGCACTAACGACTCATCCATGATGGTCATCAGCTCTACGC
>NZ_WXWS01000180.1:0-4731 GCF_009904715.1 Vibrio sp. V42_P2S4T144
CCGTTACTCAAAGCCCGTATCGAGGATTGTCGATTACGTGGCGGTGAACCATTTGCTGAAGTACAAATCCCGGATGCAGTGATTACGTTAAAGCAGGGAGTCGGGCGATTAATTCGAGATCAGAAGGATCACGGTGCGTTGATCATTTGTGATAATCGCCTCGTCACGCGAGACTATGGTGGTATTTTCCTCGGAAGCCTACCACCTATCCCAAGGACGCGAGACTTAGATGGAATCAAAGCATTCCTGAAAGCAGAACAATCTGTCACAGACGCAAGTGCTGAGGCATAACCCAATAAATGAAAGTTGTAGAGAGTTAAATGAGCGCAAAAATTCTTGCTATCGATACAGCGACTGAAAACTGTTCAGTTGCGTTGTTGGCTAATGATCAAGTGATTTCACGTAGCGCGGTTGCACCACGCGATCACACCAAAAAAGTACTGCCAATGGTTGATGAAGTACTCAAAGAAGCTGGCCTGACTCTACAAGAGCTGGATGCGTTAGCGTTTGGACGTGGTCCAGGTAGCTTTACTGGCGTTCGTATCGGTATTGGTATCGCACAAGGTTTGGCGTTCGGTGCTGACTTACCTATGATCGGCGTTTCAACGCTGGCTGCAATGGCTCAAGGTAGCTATCGCTTACATGGTGTGACCGATGTCGCTGTGGCTATTGACGCACGTATGGGTGAAGTTTACTGGGCACGTTACACTCGCCAAGCAAACGGTGAGTGGGCAGAGATGGATGCAGAGTGCGTAATTCCACCAGCACGTCTCGTTGAAGAAGCACAAGCAGACGACAAAACGTGGACGACAGCAGGTACTGGTTGGGATGCTTACCAAGAAGTATTAGCAGGCCTACCGTTTAATTTGACGCATGGTGACGTTCTGTACCCTGATTCACAAGACATCGTGATTCTTGCTGAACAAGAATTTAAAAAGGGTAATATCGTGCCGGTCGAAGATTCGAGCCCTGTTTATTTACGTGATAATGTGACATGGAAAAAACTTCCTGGTCGCGAATAGTCCGTTTTTCATTAACCTGACAAAAAGCAGGGCGTTTGCCCTGTATTTTTATGGAGTGCTATGGCGTCGATTAATGGCTTGCCTCCTTCTTTGATTCCCGGTGCAAATCGCACTAATAAAGCCAGTCAAAAGAAGCCGGTAAATAAATCACAAACAAAGCAGCCTGTAGGTCAGCCTTCAAAGGTTGCTAACGCCGTGGCGCACTCCATAAAACACGTGGATGAGTCCCAAATTCACCGAGCTCAAGTGCAATATGACCTTCCTGAAGGGGGCGCACGTAAAGCAATGGAGCAGTACATGGATGTCATGAATCGAGCTAAAAAAGAGGAACTGGCTCAATTACTTGGTGTCGATATTTACGTGTGAGATCTCCCCAGCTTGGGGTTACTAATATTGAAAGGTGGTTTATGAAGGTTTTTGGACGGTTTTTTCTCGCATTATTTGCTACGGTTGGTTTGTCTGCGTGTAGCTCGTTGCCTGAGGAGCTAAATGCAAGCACAGAATTGGTCGTTACAGACTATAAAGCTTTTGCTGAGTCTCAGGGGCAAGTGAGTGAAGATGTTCGCCTTGGTGGAATCATCGCTAAAGTGGATAACTTTAAAGATAAAACGCGTCTAGAGATTGTAAACCTTCCTATCAGTAAGTCTGGTAAACCTGATATCGATGAAGAGCCTACGGGGCGTTTTGTCGCCTATTTTGATGGCTATTTAGAGCCTGTCGCCTTTAGTGAAGGCCGTTTGGTGACGGTTGTAGGCAAAGGAGCAGGGGAAGAAGAAGGAAAGATCGGTGAGCACGGTTACATCTTCCCGGTAATAAAGGGGGAAGGGTACCGTTTATGGAAAATTGAAGAACGTGTACGCATGTATGACTCGCCAACCTACTTTTACCCATGTTACTCGATTAACTGCCGCATGTGGCGTAATGATTTCCCACAAGACGGTAAAGTGATAAAACAGGTCAAATAATCTGCGATGCATGAGCGTCAATTCGAGCTTCCTGCCGGCAAAATGGCAGCCCTTGAGATAGGGAACGAGAAAACGGCTGACTTGTCAGTCGTTTTTCTTCATGGGTGGTTAGATAATGCGGGCAGCTTTAAAGCGCTCATGGAGCAGTTGAATCAACTTAATCCTCACTTACACCTCCTAGCCATCGATCATTTTGGTCACGGTTTATCGAGTCATAAATCTCACGATAATTATTACCCCTTTCACGACTATATTGCCGATTTGTATCAGTTTTTGGACGAATTATCACCAAACAGACTGATATTAGTAGGGCATTCACTTGGTGCTTTAATCGCAAGTTGCTATAGTGCAGCGTTTCCAGAGCAGGTCGAAGCTCTTGTGCAAATTGAGGGAGCAGGACCTCTTCATGAGGATCCTACTAACAGTTTGCCTCGTCTTCGCGATGGCGTTTTAAGTCGAATAAGACAGCAAAACAAGCCAGAGCGAGCCATTGCCTCCTTCGATCTGGCGTTAAAATTACGCATGCAAGCCAACCAATTAACCGCTGAGCAGCTTCTACCGATAGTAGAGCGTGGAACAGAGCAGCGAGGAGATAAATGGTATTGGCGGCATGACGCCAAGTTAAAATGTGCGTCGCTTTACCGAATGGCGCAAGCGCATGCTAACTCGATTACCAGCCAAATACGTTGTCCTCATTTGATTGTATTAGGCGATCAAGGATTTCAGAATTTACCATCTAACCAAGCTGATTGGGGAGAGAACCCACCGCAAGTGGTTTCTGTCAAGGGTGGTCATCACTGTCATTTAGAGCAAATACTCGAGGTCGCAACGCGAATTCTTGGTGTAGTTAACAAAATTTAAACAAGTGTTTGAGAGTTGCGTGCTCAAGCACGTTCGCTGTGCTGTAATAGCTTTCAAAATAAAAAGGACGCTATTTTTTAGCCAGTTATAAACGAGGAGTAACATCGTGGATAAACCATGGCTTTCACGTTATCCAAGTGACGTACCTGAAACCATTAATCCAGAGCAATATGAGTCTTTGGTAGAAATGTTTGAACAGTCTGTACAAAAATATGCAGACCAACCAGCATTCATGAACATGGGCTCGGTTATGACCTTCCGTAAATTGGAAGAGCGTAGTCGCGCATTCGCAGCGTATCTGCAAAACGAGTTAAAACTGCAAAAGGGTGACCGTGTTGCTCTGATGATGCCAAACCTACTGCAATACCCAGTGGCGTTGTTTGGTATTTTGCGTGCAGGTTGTATCGCCGTAAACGTTAACCCACTTTACACTCCTCGTGAACTTGAACACCAATTGAATGACTCAGGTGCGACGACGATTGTGATTGTGTCTAACTTTGCGAATACGCTAGAACAAATCGTCGATAAAACACCAGTCAAACACGTAGTGTTAACCAGTCTTGGTCAAATGCTGCCACGAGCGAAAGGTACGATTGTCGATTTTGTCGTGAAGTACGTTAAGGGCATGGTGCCTAAGTACGATTTACCTGGTGCAATCTCAATGCGTCAGGCTCTACGTAAAGGTCGTCGTCTACAATACGTTAAACCGTTTATGTCTGGGGATGACATTGCATTCCTGCAATATACGGGGGGGACGACAGGTGTCGCGAAAGGCGCGATTCTGACTCACCGCAACATGATTGCGAACGTTCTACAGGCAAAAGGCGCGTACGGACCGGTTTTATCTCCGGGGCGTGAATTAGTCGTGACAGCATTACCGCTGTATCACGTATTTGCTCTTACCGTAAACTGTCTGCTGTTTGTTGAAATGGGTGGTCGTAACTTACTTATTACCAACCCTAGAGATATTCCAGGGTTCGTGAAAGAGCTACAAAAGCATCCGTTTACTGCGATTACGGGCGTGAATACCTTATTTAATGCATTGGTCAATAATGAAGATTTCCACGAGTTGGATTTCAGTAATCTACGTTTAGCCGTTGGCGGCGGCATGGCAGTGCAGCGCTCAGTGGCAGAAAGATGGCAAAAGACCACGGGTTGCTATTTGCTCGAAGGTTACGGTCTAACAGAGTGTTCTCCGTTGGTGGCGGCATATCCGCATGATCTTGTTGAATACAATGGCTCTATTGGTCTGCCGGTACCATCAACAGAAGTTCGTATCGTGGACGAAGAAGGTAACGCTCTTGCGAATACTGAAACTGGCGAACTTCAAGTTCGTGGTCCTCAGGTTATGCAAGGTTACTGGCAACGACCTGAAGCAACGAAAGATACGATTAACGAAGACGGCTGGCTATCAACTGGCGACATCGTTAAGTTCGATGACGAAGGCTTCCTGCATATCGTTGACCGTAAGAAAGACATGATCTTAGTATCAGGCTTTAATGTTTACCCGAACGAAATCGAAGACGTTGTAGCACTTCACGGCAAAGTACTTGAAGTTGCTGCTATTGGTCAGCCGCATGAAGTGTCTGGTGAATTAGTGAAGATTTATGTCGTGAAACGCGATCCGAGCTTGACCAAAGACGAAGTGATCGCGCATTGTCGAGAACACTTAACTGGCTACAAAGTTCCGAAGTTGGTTGAGTTCCGCGAAGACTTACCTAAAACCAATGTCGGTAAGATCTTGCGTCGTGTTTTACGCGAAGAGAATGACGCTGAACTTGCGAAGAAAAGCGCATAAGCCGATTTCGTCGAGTCGAGATATTTAAAAAATGATAGAATGCCAGCGTTTTGCTGGCATTTTTTATAGCGAGAAGTATGTGAAC
>NZ_WXWS01000427.1:0-4715 GCF_009904715.1 Vibrio sp. V42_P2S4T144
GTGTGTTGCGCCGTGTTGCGGTGATCAAAGCAGCGCAGCAAGTTGGGTTGTCGTTAGAAGAAATTAAACATGCGTTAGATGAACTGCCGAAACACCAAGCCCCTAACAAAGCGCAATGGGAAGAAATGGCAAGCCATTGGCATGAACAGTTAGAACAAAAGATTCAAAAACTTAAAGCGTTGCAAAACGATTTAGGCGGATGCATTGGCTGCGGGTGCTTGTCGTTAGAAACCTGCGCACTTCGAAACCCAGAAGATGTATTAGGGAAAGACCACTCGGGGTCGAACTTAACGTTAGAAGAAGAGTAGCGATTATCTCTATTCTTTGTCGAAACTGTCGACTACGATCGCGCCCATCGAAGCAGGCATTGTGATGACGATAACGCGTTTTATCGCAACCAAAGGCTCATTCATGAGTGGCAGTTTATCAAGACAGAAAAGAACTAACGCTACCACAACGGCCGCAATGAGGTACGCGATAACCACACGAAAAATAAAGATGGATACGCGATTCTTGATGTGGCTTTGAAACACGCTTTGATACGCGAAAAAACTGAGGAAAATGACAGAAAGACTTAACAGCATGAGCAAGTTTGCCATTGGTAGGCTCTCACCCAATCGCCACGCTTCCTCCGAAAATGAGATCGGGACTGCTAGGGCAAAAGCGCCAACCAATACTTGGCTAGCGTCTTCTAGATTAAAGTGGCTGCTCATGCTGTTTATTCCATTATTCGCTTGCTAGATGTAAGAGCTTTTCAAAACGCTCATTACCGTGCAGCAATTCGAGGTCTCGTTCTTCGGCAAGTAAATCACGAATGGATGGGCTGTATTCAATTGCGCGTTCCAAGTCTTCAATAGCTTGCTCTTCGATACCAAGGCGAGAGTATGCACACGCGCGTTGATACAGTGCAGGGCCGTTGGTGTAATCGACTTCAAGTACGCGGTTACAAATGCTAAGTGCCCAATGGTATTCGTTGATTTCCATCGCTGCGTCGGCTTTGTAAGTCAACGCTTCTAAATCACCTGGACGAATTAATAAGATTTCATCATAGATCTCAATACGTTGTTCTGGAGTTTGAGAGCTTTGTGCACGTAGCCATAAGTTATGGATCTCGTTGATTTTCTCAATCTCTTTGTTGTTTTCGCTGATAATGCGAGTTTTGCGTTTTAAATCTCGCTCAAGGGCGACAAACTTTTTCTCGTATTCTTGGGCGATCTTCTCCAATCGTTTATCAGCCATCTCTTTGGTGTTGTGTTTAAACTCGCGCAGAGATTGCCATCCGACAAAGGCAATCAGCGATGCGACACCAGCAATGATGTAGAAGAAGTATGTAACGGTCACGTTGGCATAGTTCAACGATTTATCTGCGACCGTTAGCTCGCGATCGGTGATCTCTGTGATCATTCGCTTTTCTAGGCCTTGATAGTCCTGACGCAGCGCTTTTAGTTCATCTAAAATATAGCGTTCCATTAATGGTCTATCTAACAGATCCGATTCTGAATACTTTTCCTCCGATGCCATTGTTGGCAAGGCAAGTATCAGCGAGAAAAAAATACCAATAAATAAGCGCATATAACGTCCTTTCACGAGAAGAGTACAGATAGACCATGCAACAATAGCAAATAGCACAAACGTTTAGCAAAGTTATTACAAAAGAAATAACAGTCGTCTTCGTAGAAGTCATATTCTTGTTGTTTTTCAGTTTGTTCCTGGTGGTTATTTGTGGTGATATCTTTTATCCTCCTTACGAATTTATGATTAATGGAGTGAGCATGGACGCGCGAGCTAAGGATTACTTAGAACAATTCCTAGAATTATTATCACCAGAACAAAGGGAAGCTGTACCATCAGTCAGTGCTGACTATTATTGTGCCGACGAATACAACGCGAATGTATGCGCAGATTTGGTTCGTATTGGACAGAAAACTGCATCGTGCAGTTTGGAGCTTTGGTATCGAGAACATGGTGAAACCATGCCCCAAGTCGGTCATTTACAAGTAGTGACGAATTGGGATGGGGACCCGGTTTGCGTGATACGAATTACTGACGTAAGTACATGCAAATATGAGGATGTAACCGCAGAGTTTGCCTTCGCAGAAGGCGAAGGTGATAGAACCTTAAACTGGTGGCGTGATGCTCATACTGCATTTTTTAAAGCTGAATGCGATGAGTTGAACATCGATTGGCATGAGAAACGTACGCTGGTTTTAGAGCGTTTTGAAGTGGTGTATCCCGTCAATTAATCTCTGATAGCAGCACTGATTTGAAGTGCTGCTTTCTTTATCGAGAGACCATTTTTAGCGCTTTCGAGCGGTCACACTAAACATGTGCCAATGTTTTTGGCTTCCGACTACAGTGGTCCCGTCTTCATCTCTTTCATGCAATGAAATGAGGTCGTAACCTTCGAATAAGCTTTCCACTTCCTTTTTCGTTAATGTGGTAATGTTTGGATGCATTTCGGAGGTCACCCAGGAGTCTTTCACTCCCAAGAAATCGCCGCAGAAGATACCGCTCGGTTGTAATGCGCTGTCTATTTTTGTCCAGACTTGTTTGAAGCCTTTGTCAGGGCAAAAGAACAAACTGGCATTTGCGATAACCAAGCTGCACTGAGGATAATTAAACTCAGTAAAACAGCACTGCGAAACCGAAAATCGTTTGTTACCTTCAAAGCGTGTTAAACAAGTTTTTACTGCATCTTCATTGCTATCACATGCGTGAACCTTAAATCCCTTTTCGAGGAGAAAGTGGCTGTCTCGACCTATTCCGCAGCCAATATCAAGAGCGACTTTGCCTTCTATCTTAAGTTGGTTTACGGCATTTTCCACGTTTGGGCGGTGAGGTTGGCTTAAAATTTTCTGATAGTATTCATTCCATTGCGCTGGCATTGAACTTCCTTATGTTGGTTGTGTCCCCTGCCCAAAACTAGCGTCCATTTTGTTTTGCTTGACTGGGGAGGTTTGCAGTATTGGCAGCTGTTATAGCTGATCTTCAATCGGTAATATTCCGGAGAACCAAGCGCCCATTTTTCGCCATACTCCTGCTTCTGGTTCGGAGTCGTATTCTTCGCCTGTTTTTACGTCGGTCCAGACAATGTCCCCGTCGCGCAGAGTTAAGGCATAGGCGTTACTCGACAGTTGACTCGGCAGTTGTTCTAGAAACATTTGCACATATTCAGGCTGTTCGATAACAACGGCCATTTCGGTATTCAAAGCGGCCGAACGTGGGTCCCAGTTCATCGAACCAACGAAAAGTGTTTTGTTATCAATCGTCATTGCTTTAGCGTGTAAACTTGCTCTGCTACTCCCCGTGAGGCTCCACTTACTTTTGAGTTTCGCGCTCGCTTTTACTTCCCAAAGCTTTATTCCAGCTTCGAGTAGATCTTTTCGATATTTTGCGTACCAACCATGCACGGCAAACACATCGTTAGACGCGAGGCTATTGGTCACAATCGTGATATCAACGCCTCGCTTGGCCGCGTTACTTAATGCTTGAGTACCTACTTTAGTTGGAACGAAATAAGGAGAAATGAGCACAAATGAATCCTCAACACTTTTAACCAGTTCCGACAAATTATCAATAAGTTGGCTCTCTCGGGTTGCGACTTTATCGGGCAGATCAAACCATACTTTCGCTTCTCCCCAGTAGAGCTTGAGTTTGCCTTGTTTTAGATCTTGGTACATATCCAGTTGTGTGAAGTCATAGCGGCCGGTTGAAAACTTTTCCTCTAACCGGAGTTTATTGACCTGCTTTTGAATCGCTTGGTCGGTAATTTGCTGTGAATTCGGTGTAATCCATTCCATTGGTATCGCATAGGCGCTATTCCAGTAGAGGTCGAACTGATCGGCAGTTTGTTGTACCGCCTCACCATAGAGCAGAAGATCAAAATCACCAAACTCAACTTGCGATTCAAAAGAGAAGTATTCATTGCCGATATTTCTACCTCCGACAATGGCGGAAACACTGTCTGCAATCAGAGACTTATTGTGCATACGACGATTAAGACGTTCAAAATCGCTAGCAAGAGCGAACCAACGGGAGTCGCGATACTGATGCGGGTTAAATAAGCGGATTTCTATATTAGGATGTGCATTGAGGGCAGCCATCACATCGTCGTTTCGCTTTTGCATATCGTCAAGCAACAGCCTTACTCGAACACCACGCTTTGCCGCTTCATACAAGCGCCACGTTATTAGCTGACTCGTTTCGTCACCACGGTAAATATAGTATTGAAGATCAAGGCTTTTCTGGGCGGACTCGATCAAAGAGGTTCGAGCAAGAAGGGCATCGTGTCCCTGATTTAACGGTGCAAAGCCAGTTATGGACTTAGGGTCTCTCCCGTAAGCTTCAAAGTACTGCGCAAGAACAGAATCCTTTTGATAACCGAGCTGAAAGCTGGTGGACTTTTCACTGGCGTCATTCAACGATACGGATGAGCATGCCGATAAAATAGTGAGCAGCGAGGGGAAGAGCAACTTGGCGAGTGTTTGTAACAAAGCACATTTCCTTGTCTTACAGAGTGTTACCTACTCCAAATTATAGACTTAAGCTGACGCCACATGCACCCAGAACCGTTTGATAACGAGCGATTAATCAATGAATTGCCATAGAGCCTGCACTAAGTTCAACTTTTAGAGCGCAGATAATCATTTATTTTAATTATCATTATGGCCGTATTGGTCATAATCACTAATATCTGGTGATTATGACCAATAGCA
>NZ_WXWS01000255.1:0-4702 GCF_009904715.1 Vibrio sp. V42_P2S4T144
TTGAACACGTTAATGTTCAAACCACCACACAGACCACGGTCTGTCGAAACGATGATGTAACCAACACGTTTAGCTTCACGCTCTTCTAGGTACGGATGACGGTACTCTAGGTTTGCGTTAGCCACATGACCGATCACTTTACGCATTGTTTCAGCGTATGGACGAGAAGCTTCCATTGCATCTTGAGAACGACGCATTTTTGAAGCTGCTACCATTTCCATCGCTTTCGTAATTTTCTGAGTGCTTTTAACACTACCGATTTTATTACGTATCTCTTTTGCGCCGGCCATCGTTACTCTCCGTTAGTTGGTGGCAGAAACTGCCACCGACCTAATTACCAAGTTTGGGTTGCTTTGAAGTCGTCAGTCAGTTTCTTCAACTGAGCTTCGATTTCATCGTTGTAAGCGCCAGACTTGTCGATCTCAGCTGCTAGTTCAGCGTATTGACCGCGAGCGTACGATAGTAGAGCCGCCTCGAAATCTAGAACTTTGTTAAGTTCTACATCATCAAGGTAACCGCGCTCTGCCGCGAAGATAGTTAGAGCTTGGTCAAATACAGACATTGGAGCGTACTGCTTCTGCTTCATTAGTTCTGTAACTTTTTGACCATGGTCTAGCTGTTTCTTCGTTGCGTCATCAAGGTCAGAAGAGAACTGAGCAAATGCCGCTAGTTCACGGTATGCAGCTAGTGCTGTACGGATACCACCTGATAGTTTCTTGATGATTTTCGTCTGAGCTGAACCACCTACACGAGATACTGAGATACCTGGGTCAACAGCAGGACGAACACCAGCGTTGAATAGCTCAGTTTGTAGGAAGATCTGACCATCGGTAATCGAGATTACGTTAGTCGGTACGAATGCTGAAACGTCACCTGCTTGAGTTTCGATGATAGGAAGAGCAGTCAAAGAACCAGTCTTACCTTTCACTTCACCGTTAGTGAAACGCTCTACGTACTCTTCGTTTACACGAGCTGCACGCTCTAGTAGACGCGAGTGTAAGTAGAATACGTCACCTGGGAATGCCTCACGGCCTGGTGGACGTTTAAGTAGTAGAGAGATCTGACGGTAAGCTACCGCTTGCTTAGATAGATCATCGTAAACAATCAGTGCGTCTTCACCGCGATCGCGGAAGTATTCACCCATCGCACAACCTGCGTAAGGCGCTAGGTATTGAAGCGCTGCAGATTCAGAAGCTGATGCAACTACAACGATAGTATTTTGTAGTGCGCCGTGCTCTTCTAGTTTGCGAACAACGTTAGCGATAGTCGATGCTTTCTGACCGATTGCTACGTAGATAGAGAAAATACCAGAGTCTTTCTGGTTGATGATCGCGTCGATCGCCAGTGCTGTTTTACCAATCTGACGGTCACCGATGATAAGCTCACGCTGACCACGACCGATTGGGATCATTGAGTCAACTGACTTATAACCAGTTTGCACAGGTTGGTCTACCGATTTACGGTCGATTACACCTGGTGCGATCACTTCTACAGGCGAAGTCATTTTCGCTTCGATTGGGCCTTTACCATCGATAGGCTCACCCAGCGTGTTTACTACGCGGCCTAGTAGTTCTGGACCAACTGGCACTTCAAGAATGCGGCCAGTACCTGTAACTTTCATGCCTTCCTTAAGGTCAGCATATGGGCCCATTACAACCGCACCAACCGAGTCACGCTCAAGGTTAAGTGCCAGTGCATAACGGCCACCCGGTAATTCAATCATTTCACCTTGCATCACGTCCGCTAGGCCGTGGATGCGGATGATACCATCGCTTACCGATACGATAGTACCCTCGTTGCGAGCTTCACTAACAACTTCGAAAGATTCGATACGTTGTTTGATCAGATCGCTAATTTCCGTGGAATTAAGTTGCATGCTCCAATCCCCATTAAGACTGCAATGCATCGCTCAGGCGGTTCAAACGACCACGCGCTGAGTCATCGATGACTAGGTCTCCGGCTCGAATAATAACCCCACCAAGTAGGGTCTCATCTACACTGCAATTCAGCTTCACTTTGCGTTCAAGACGCTTTTCAAGTTTGCTGCCAATGTTTGCAAGTTGTTCATCAGAAAGCTCTGTTGCTGAAATTACTTCAACATCAATTTCTTTCTCATGTTCTTTTTTCAGAGTAAAAAACTCCGTGCAAACATCAGGAAGGGCCGCTAAACGACCATTCTCAGCCATTACCTTCAAAAGGTTTTGACCGTGCGCATCAACTTGTTCGCCGCAAACTGCAACAAAAATTTCTGCCATTTTGTCAGCAGAAACCGAACCCGTTAGTAGTTCGTTCATTTGTTCATTTTTGGCCACTTCAGCAGCAAAAGATAACATTTGGCCCCATTGGTCCAACTGGTCTTTCTCTAAAGCAAAGTCGAAGGCTGCTTTAGCATAGGGGCGTGCGATAGTAGTCAAATCAGACATATGCGCCCCCAGACTTAAAGTTTTGCAGTAATGTTGTCGAGAATATCTTTTTGCGCATCTTTATCGATAGAACGCTCAAGGATTTTCTCAGCACCAGCTACAGCCAGAGTAGCAACTTGTTTGCGCAGCTCATCGCGTGCACGATTGCGTTCAGCTTCAAGTTCTGCTTCTGCTTGCGCTAGGATTTTCTGGCGTTCTGCCTGAGCTTCCTCGCGAGCTTCATCAAGAATTTGAGACTTACGTTTGTTCGCTTGTTCGATGATCTCAGTTGCTGTGCGCTTCGCTTCTTTCAATTGATCAGAAGCGTTGGCTTGTGCTAGATCCAAGTCTTTCGCAGCACGTTCTGCTGCTTGAAGACCATCAGCAATTTTCTTCTGACGCTCTTCGATCGCTTGCATCAATGGTGGCCATACATACTTCATGCAGAACCACACAAATAGTGCGAACGAGATTGCTTGACCTAGCAGAGTTGCGTTTATGTTCACAACAGCTACCCCTCTATTTGGACTTAGTGTTAATCAGTGACAAGCGATAATCGCCCGTCCCGAGTTAAAGGTGATTAACCTAGTTGACCAACGAATGGGTTTGCGAAAGTGAATAGTAGCGCGATTACGATACCGATCATTGGAACCGCATCAAGTAGACCCGCGATGATGAACATCTTAACTTGTAGCATAGGAGCCATTTCTGGTTGACGTGCAGCACCTTCTAGGAATTTACCACCTAGCAGTGCGAAACCAATCGCTGTACCAAGAGAAGCAAGACCGACGATAATACCTACGGCGATTGCAGAAAAGCTCAGTAAAGTTTCCATTACTATCTCCAATTTATAGTTGTTGGCTTAGTGCCCAAATAAAAAGCTTTAAAAAAATTAATGATCAGGATCTTCGTGTGCCATTGACAGGTAAACAATTGTCAACATCATGAATACGAAGGCTTGAATCGTAATAACCAAGATATGGAAGATTGCCCACGGTAGTGAACCCATCCATTGTAAGTACCATGGTAGCATTGCCGCACAAAGAATGAATACAACCTCACCCGCGAACATGTTACCGAATAGACGCATACCAAGTGATAGAGGTTTCGCTAATAGCGATACCACTTCAATTAGTAGGTTAAACGGAATCATCAGTGGGTGATTGAATGGATGTAGTGCAAGTTCTTTTGCGAATCCACCTAGACCTTTTACTTTGATGCTGTAGTAAATCATCAATGCAAAAACGCCTAGAGCCATAGCCATGGTGATATTCACATCAGCAGACGGTACAACCTTAAGGTAAGGGATACCTAGCCAATGCTCTGCTGGGTATGGTAAGAAGTCGATAGGAACTAAGTCCATCACGTTCATCAAAAATACCCAACAAAAGATAGTCAGTGCTAAAGGCGCGATCAGTGGGTTGCGTCCATGGAACGTGTCTTTGACGTTATCGGCGACAAATTCAACGATCATTTCTACAGCACACTGAAGCTTACCCGGTACACCCGCTGTTGTTCTCTTTGCTACTTTGTAAAAAATTCCGAGGAAAATTAAACCAGTAAACCAAGAAAAAAACAGGCTATCGATATGTACGTTCCAGAAACTTGTCTCCGACCCTACTAAACCCAACTTGTATAGCGATAGGTTAGAAAGGTGGTGGGCAATGTAACCGGACGATGTTAGCGCTTCACCTGGCGCAGCCATAACTCATCCTATTTTTTGTTGTTAATGAATAGCACTGGTGCACAGATATTAATACCTAGTACCAGCAAATAGGTTAGTTTGAGGGGAACAAGTTCCACCTGCATATACATGTAGGCAACATAGAACAGTGCAACCGTGATGAGAATTTTCAGTACTTCACCCGTATAGAAGGAAGCAGCGATGCGCTTGGCAGCGCGAGCTCCACTAAACATGAAAGCACACAGCGCGAATACTGCATTGGCAACAACAAAAATGCCTCCGCCAATCAGCGCTGAAAATCCCCAGTCAGGATTTATGGCTACCGCCATTCCTGCTGCCACAAAAATAACCGCGCCAGACTGGATCATTAACAATTGCCTTGCGAGCTCTCGTCCTGGTCTAGCTAACGCAGCTACCATGTATTCGTACCTCTAGTAATATCCACTTCGCACTTAACTCTCTGTGCTGGGAAATTGGCGAAAATTATACGTTCAGTTCAACGTAAAGCAATTCGATTGCATCAAAAACTTACAGTTTTGTTTACAAAACGACAACTTTCGCACAAAATTCGATTAATTAGATTAATTGACCTAAATCAATTATCTCATCTAGGCCT
>NZ_WXWS01000272.1:0-4696 GCF_009904715.1 Vibrio sp. V42_P2S4T144
AACAAAAGCTTAGCGAGAAATTTCAAGCCAGATCATTAGATCATATAATCAATTAAGATCAGATTAATCAAAAAGATCAGTTATTTAAAAACAATCTTTTTTCTTTATTTATGATCTGTTTTTCTTTATTCTTCGGAACCATAGCACAACTACGGCTAGTGTGATCTGGATCTAAAATGACGGCTGATGAAAAAATTCTGATTAAAGCACCGAGAAGCCACAAAGATGGCCATCTTTTTGAGGTACATGAATCCTCTGCGGATTGGGTAGAGCAGTACCAACATTTCAAAGGGGTGACCAAAAGCATCTTAGAGTTGCTTAATCTGATCTCATTACGAGGCTTCAGCAGCAAGGATGGTTTGGTTTCAACCACAGAGATTGTGGAAGCAACAGATGGGCAACTCACACGTGCAGCCCTGCAACAACGTTTGCGCGCGGCAGTAAATATTGGTTTATTTACTCAAACTCCAGTGCGTTTTGAAGAGGGACTTGCAGGTAAAACGATGCTACATAAATTTGTGAATCCCAATCAGCTTATATCTGTGTTGGGAGCAACAAGTCTCGTTACCGACAAAGTTCGTCAGAACGAAAAACAAAAACGTTCGAAAGCATTGGCTCAGACTCAAGTAAACAAACGTTTGTTGAATGAGCACGGGTTAAACACACCTCCCACGATGAAAGATGAAGCCGATCAATTTGTTGTATCTCCAACAAATTGGGCTGGGATCATTGACCAAGCACTTGCGCCACCAAGAACTCGAAAAAGTTATCAGAAATCCATGGTGTCGATCTCTGGCACTAAAGCCGTTATTGAGACGCGATCATCCAAAAATATCATGACTGTGGATGATCTCATGACCCTGTTCGCTCTCTTCACGTTAACGGTTCAGTATCATGATCATCACAAAGATCAGTATCAGCTTGATGCTGCTCACGTACCAAACAAAACGCCGCTATACATCACTGATATTTTGTCGCTCAGAGGCAAAAAAGACAGTGGCCCAGCTCGTGATTCCATTCGCGATAGCATTGATCGCATTGAATTCACTGATTTTCAGCTCCATGAACTTACGGGACGTTGGCTAAGTGAAAACATGCCAGAGGGCTTCAAAAGTGATCGTTTTCGTTTTCTTGCTCGAACCATCACGGCCTCTGAAGAGGCACCTGTGGAGGGAAGCGATGGTGAAATTCGTATCAAGCCAAACTTATATATTTTAGTTTGGGAACCTTCGTTTTATGAAGAGCTGTTAACGCGCGATTATTTCTTCTTGTTTCCGCCAGAGATCTTGAAACAACATACTTTGGTGTTTCAACTGTACTCTTTCTTCCGTAGTCGCATGGTTCGTCGTCACACGGATTGCATGCTACTGAGTGAGTTAAACCAGAAACTTGCACGTAACATTGAATGGCGACGTTTCTCCATGGATCTGATCCGAGAACTAAAGCGTTTGTCTGATGGAAAAGGGAATGATGATCTATTCGTCGTTAATTTGTGGGGTTATCACCTGACGATCGAAACCATGATCGAAAATGACAAAGTGATGGACTACCAGATCGACATCAAATGTGATGTCGAAGAGGTCTTACGTTATTCACGAGCGCGAACGACCAACGCAGGAAAGCGTAACATGGCGCCTACGCTGCCAAACCCACTTCGTAATGAGATGGTAACCCGACAACAGCTTGAGGAGCTCTCAGGCATCATAGACGGCGAATTTGAGCCCATTCAACGCAAAGCACCGTCTCCAAGAGGAAATTTAGGGCGACGCGTGAAGCAAAGAAAACATTTGGTAGAGATCAATGCTGATGAGATCACCATTACTCTATCTAAATATACCTCACCAGAGGCTCTAGAACGCAGTATAACGGCTTTGTCTGCGATGACAGGGCACTCGTACGCCTCAATCAAAGAAGAGTGCTCAGATTACATAGAGAAGCTCGATTGGCTAAGGGTAGGGGATGAGCCGATTCCTTATGAGACATTAAGTAAAACCGTCGAGCTGTTTAACACCCAGAACGATGTTAAGCATCTTACCATCGAGCGCTTGATTGCGGGGTTAGCGGTGCGTCGGAAAGTTTGTCGTCAAATCTTCGATGGTCACATGGATGAAATGGTATTTCGTGCCTTGGATGAAATGGCGATTTAAAAGTGTCGCTTGATGTGTATCAAGCTATAGGTGTGATGTATCGGTTTGAAATGTAACAATGTCTTTCGATGATAAAAAACAGACTTAACTCTTACAAACCACTGACATTAGAAGCCAAGCCTAATACTACTATTTATCCCGAATAGACAACCTTTTGTCCTTTCTGATGATTAATAGATTGGCTCATATTGTTACATTCATTCTGAATAGACTTCGCGAGTTTCTCCTCAGGAAACTCGCTTTTTTTTGCCTAAAATTCCGCTAATTAAGCCTTGATCATTTTTCCGGACTAATGAGGTAAACCTTGATCATGCTTCTTGGGTTCATTCCAATGTAATGAACGCATCAACGCAACATGTGATTCGATTAAGCTATGGGCTTGTTCCTGCCACTTGTTTTGATCACACTGCTGATTACAAAACTCTAACGCCACAACGGTGAGATGCTGAAGTCGTCTCAAACACCAATCTTTGATCAGAATATCAGTCGAGACTTGGCATGCTGCTTGTTCAAGCTTTGCACTCGTATAAAGCAAGGTTTGATATGCTTTCTGAGGGTCTTGGTAGCTTGCATGTTGAAACACGCGTAAACATCCATCCAACCAGCAAGCAATCGCTTTACTTTGAAGATCACTCAATTCGGGTCCAAACACGTCATCAGGCACCTGATATAAGATCGTTTCCAATTTTTCTACTTGATCATGTTTCCGCTGTTCGTACCACATGGCGATTTGATCTTGCCAAGTACTCAAATCCATTACGCTGCCTCAGTCCATTGTTTTACATAGTGATTTGGCCCTATTTGATCAAATTCGTCGACAATTATGCTGCTACGTTGACGAATTTCATCGGCATCTATCGAATAGTTTGGCTCATTTTTCACTAAGTTACCAA
Organism: Vibrio sp. V42_P2S4T144; assembly: GCF_009904715.1. Classification (NCBI taxonomy): domain Bacteria; kingdom Pseudomonadati; phylum Pseudomonadota; class Gammaproteobacteria; order Vibrionales; family Vibrionaceae; genus Vibrio; species Vibrio sp. V42_P2S4T144. The sequence goes on from NZ_WXWS01000272.1 coordinate 3,041, forward strand.
AAGGTAAGTCAGGATCAGGAACGGCAGAAATCAACAGCTTAGTATAAGGATGCTGCGGATTCTTAAGTATTGAATGAGTGTCGCCCCATTCAACGATTTGCCCTTTGTACATTACTGCGGTTTCTTCCGCGATGTAGTGCGCAGTCGCCAGATCATGTGTGATGTATAAAAAACCAATTCCCAGTTCTTGCTTCATTCGTTGCATTAAATTCAACACTCCCAAGCGAATAGAAACATCCAGCATAGACGTAGGCTCATCCGCAAGAATGATTTGCGAACCTACCGCTAAAGCCCTTGCTAAGTTTACTCGCTGACGTTGCCCACCACTGAGTTCGTGAGGGAACTTATTCAATGTCTCTTCAGGTAGTTCCACCAGCTTTAGAAGCTCTTCCAAGCGGGCTGGGATGTCGCGCTCGTTTTTGACTTGTTTATGAATTTTTAAAGGACGTGTTAGGTGATGGCGAATGGTATGAGTTGGATTGAGAGAGCCAAACGGATCTTGAAACACCATTTGTACTTTACTGCGATATTCTTGTAGAGCCGATCGTGACGTGATCTCATTTATGTCAGTGCCATTGAAAAGGATCTCGCCTTCCGTTGCAGGATAGACTTGGGTTATTAAACGAGCGCAAGTACTCTTACCGCAGCCTGACTCTCCAACCAAAGCCAAGGTTTTTCCTGCGTACAGATCAAAAGTCACTCCTTGAAGCGCACGAAAGGTTTCCTCTTTCGCTAAACCACCGCCCACTTTGAATTCTTTAATCACATTTTTCATTTGGATGATAGGCTGGCTCATGGTTACGCTCCTTGTAACTCTGGTTGTTTGTGGACGTCATGGATGTTTGGGAAAGAAGCCCATAGCTTTTGCGTGTAGGGGTGTTGAGGATGATTGCGTATATCGTATGCTCGATTGACTTCGACGATTTCTCCGTGACGCATGATTGCAATTCGATCACATAGTTGGCTCATGAGTGCCAGGTCATGAGTGATAAAGAGGACTGAAAAACCGAACTCATCTCTAAGCTGATAAATTTGCTGTAAAATTTCTCTCTGTACCACAACATCTAATGCTGTTGTGGGTTCATCCATAATGATCAGTTTTGGATTTAGAGACAAAGCAATGGCTATCACCAAGCGCTGACGCATTCCTCCTGAAAATTGATGAGGATACTCTGCTAAGCGTTCTCTAGGAATATTGACCAAGTCCAACAACTTTTCTGCTCTATCTTTTGCTTGAGCGTTAGTGAGGCCTTGATGATGTCGTAACACATCTGCAAATTGCTCTTGTATCGTTAAGACAGGGTTGAGTGAGTTCATCGCGCTCTGGAACACCATGGCGATTTCACTCCACCTTAGAGCGGTCAGTTCAGAGTCTGAGATACTAAGGATATCTTTGCCATCAAACCATATTTTACCGCCAGAAATGAACGCTGGCGGCTTATGAAGACGATTTATTGAGAATGCGATTGTGCTTTTACCACATCCAGATTCACCGGCGAGACCAAATACTTCGCCTTTGCCGATATCAAAGCTGACGGACTTTACCGCATTAAAATCACCATTATCAGTGATGTAATCGACGCACAAATCTCGGATCTGGATGACCGGGTCATTGTGGTATGCATGACTTAAGTTAATACCATCCATATAAACACC
>NZ_WXWS01000091.1:0-4693 GCF_009904715.1 Vibrio sp. V42_P2S4T144
TCATCATGTTTACCTTTATTGAAAAGTCGATGTAATCATCTCGTTGATGTACGCAGAATAATCGATTCACATCCACTTATTAAGTCCATATAATGACAAACATAAAGTCCCCGAAGGAATTAATTGATGTTAAAAAGCCAGTTTGTGGAAGTTCGTCACTTTGTCACCGTTGCGCAGTTGGGGAGTTTTACCCTTGCGGCCCAAGCGCTTGGGATGACCGGTTCAGCTTTAAGTAAAAGCGTTGCTCGACTAGAAAAGCAGCTAGGCACCAAACTCCTTCATCGAACAACTCGACGCATAGCGTTGACCAATGATGGGGATTCCTATTTAGCCGACTGCCTTAAAGCGATGACTATTTTAGAGGAAGCAGAGAAGCGCTTAAGCAATCAACAGTTATTGCCATCAGGGCGTGTGCGTATTGATTTACCCGCAGTTCTCGGTAGAAGAGCTATCCTACCCAAGTTGCTAGAATTAACGTCCAAGTTCGAGCAATTAGATCTATCTATTACCTTTAATGACCGTCCTACGGATTTAGTCAGTGACGGGATTGATCTTGCGATCCGCGTTGGGCACTTAGAAAACTCGGGCGATATTGTTGCACGTAAAATTGGGGAGCAAAAAAGGGTGATATGTGCCTCTCCCTCTTATTTAGCAACTCGAGGGCCGATTACCAAAAAAGAAGATCTAGCCCAGCATGATTGCATCGTCGGCTGGCCTATAGGACAAAGGCATAGCTGGCTACTGAAAAATGCGAAGGGGGCAACCGAATCAGTCGATATTTCAGCACGTCATGAGATAGCCGACTGTGAAGGCATTTTACAATCGGCTTTATCTGGTGCCGGTTTAGCTCAACTACCAGTATGGTTAGTGAAGCAATACCTTGATGATGGACAATTATGCCCTGTATTAGAGAAACTCAATGGCGAAGGAGCGCCCATCAGTATTGTTTGGCTAAAAACACCTTACATTCTGCCTAAAATAAGAGTCATCATAGATGAAATCATTGCATTATCGAGCCGTCATCCAGATATTTTTGAGGCATCTTTGTAATGTTGACTAATCGAAGCATGACATTGGAGGTCATTTGGGTGTTATTGTGTTTTAGATAGTCCAACAATATTGAGGCCACTATCAAAGTTTGATGGTGGCCTCAATCATAATAAAACCTACATACTAGCTAACAATATTTACATTTGTCTTAGGTATCGCGCAGCAAGCTAGGGCCATTCCTTTCGCCTTGTCACTGTCTTCAATTCCAGGCGCATCGGGCTGGTAAACCTCTCCTGATTTCACCGTGACTTTGCAGGCGCCGCAGAAACCAGCTCTGCAGTTGTTCGAAATAGAAAGCCCTGCTGCTTCAGCTTGCTCCAGAACGGTGCGCTGGTTGCTTCCCTCAAACACGACACCATCAAGGTTAATTTGAACCCTTTTCTCATTCCCGTCCGCCACTCTTGCAACGCCAAACGTCTCTTGATGGTACTGTTCTTCAGGCAGCCCGCTGTCTATCATTAAGCGCTTTGTACTTTCCATGAAACCACTAGGACCACATACAAAAACTTGACGTTTGTGAAACTCTGAAATTTGATTTAAATGAGTACGACTAAAATGCCCTTTTTCGCCTACCCAACCAGTTGATGGCTCGCTAAGGGCTATAGTCACAGTCACATTGGCGTGTTGCTTTTCTAGCATAACGAGCTCTTCCATGAATGGAATATCCGCTTCCGTCAAACATTGATGATAAAACGCAATATCACGAGTGTCTCGTTGGTCAGTCAAATACCGAAGTATGGATATCATGGGTGTCACACCGCTACCGGCAGAAAGCAGCAACAGCGGGTCATTCGAGCCTTTAGTAATATGGAATGTGCCTTTGGGTTGATCCGCAATAATGGTATTGCCAACTTGTAAGTGGTTGAATAACCAGTTGGAGACTTCACCACCATTGACTCGCTTCACTGAAATCGACAAACGCTCTGGTCGAGAGGGGCTAGATGACAGCGTATACATTCGTTTAGTCAGTTTGCCATTGACCGTGATCTCAATAGGGAGGTGTTGTCCCGCTTTATACTCAGGTACCAAGCCATTTTTAGGCTCAAACCAAAATGTCTCGAAGTTTCTTGCTACAGGTTCTCTTTCAACGCAAATCAACTCTTGTTTTTTTGCGTCGAGATCTTCATAAAACTCCTTGGACTTATACTCAAGCACTTCGATAGCATCATTGATGGAGATAACCCCTTCGTTTTTCGCTACAAGATTTTGCCCGAAAAATATTTTGCCTTGCTCGTTGGCTCTAAAACGCGAAAAGGTTGTCAATGGCTCTTTACTGGCCCTAAACTCCCTATTTCCCAGATCAAGTGTCGTTAAAATGCACCGCTCACACGGCTCTACAATTTCAAATTCGACGTCACCTATCTTGATACGTTTCCATGAGTCTTCGATAAAAGGTTCGTCCGATTGCACCACGAGGTTAGTACGAAACTGTTCCATGGTGTGGACGTCGCTGCTGCGTCTATTCAGCTCCGCTAATGAGCCAGAGCTAATAAGCAAGATAGGAAAACCGTCGGCAAAGCTCACATTATGACCAAGGTTTTCTCTCATGCGGTTAGATTGCTCGCCAGTAAACAGTAACTCAACTCGCTTCCCTATCACTTGGCTAAACCAATCGTTCGCTTCATCGGTTGTTGTATAGGCGGAAAAACGGTCTCTCCAAACACTGGCATCTGTCGCCTGCATTTTAAACGTAGAATAGTGTAATTTTAGCGGCTCCACCCCGGGGTAAGAAAAAATGATACCAGTAGGCAGTAGACTGGAACTCACTTGAACCATATTGGGATACTGACGCGCCGTCACCATCGTTGGGTATTTAGCTAAGGCGGAGACCGCCTCGCCAGTCAGCGCCAGCATAAAGCGACGATCAAAAGCAAGGCCTTGCTTTTCAGCCCACGAAGAAGAGAGTGAAAGCCCGCCAATGGATTTGACTGGATAGATAGTGATTTGGGAAAGTACGGTAGGATTTACCACAATGTCACCCTTTATTATTGTGTTGATTGAACCGCAAGCGATGATTTTAACGACCGATCAAGGCTGATGGTTTATCTTGTGAGGAGGTAGGTTGCTTCGCTGAATTAAGCATGAAGCGCATCAAAGCCGACGCATTCAATGTCATTTTTTCTTAGCCAGAGAGAAAACTCATCGCTGGTTAAAATCTTCCACTCTTCAACGCGAGCATGAGCATAGCTAGAGATGTCCTCTAGCTCTTCGTTAAGCGTTCTGGCAGGGTGGCACATCAATTCAATCGTGCTGTTAGGCATGCTGTCTTGATAAGCCAGCAACATGGCTTTGAGGTATTCAATATTAGCGCCTTCGGCATGAAATCCCATATCAAACGCATCTGGGGTTGGGACCGATAACAAGTTTTGACCTCGTATAAAGCTATCAATACGCCTGACGGGGAGGCCTATTTCATTGGCTGCTTGTGTAAAACCTATTTTAAGAGGGCGATAGGCGCTTGCAAAATGGTGGCTATCGATATGATTAATATTAAAGCCTGCGTCTATAGCGGCTTGATATTGCGCTTTAAGCTCTCTCGCCACTTCATTAGAGGAGACATCTGATTTATTAAATAAAGTCTTTCTATCAAAAAAATGACCATTCTCGTCGACCAGTGTTGGAACCAATGTAGGATCTGAAATGGGTTGACCAGATGTCACTGTAAAATGCAGTCCAACTTCAGTAATAAGGCCACGTTGATAGAGCTGTGACGCATGAGCGACGCCAGGTTGGTTCATCATGATGGTGGTCGATTTTACGGTTCCGGCACGAAAACAATCCGCAATCCCCAAGTTCACCGACTCCGTCAGCCCAAAATCATCAGCATTTAATATAAGTTTCATCGTATCTCATCCAAGTTGTATTTTATCGATTCTAGTAATAGCGCTATCCGTTCCGATGCCCGTATTGAGCTTTCCGTCATCGACAACGTTGCGCTTCTTGATTGAGTCACCATTAACGTCCTTGTAATGTGACATTACACAAATTAATCTATAATGACTCACAACTTCGGACAAACGAACAATACCTCTAAATGAATTAACTAGAGTAATGCATGAGCTCAATAACCAATCAACAACAGCAGCTTTCTCTGCTTCATACTTTTAGCGTTGCAGCGCGCCACTTGAGTTTTACCAAGGCAGCAGAAGAGCTCTTTCTGACTCAAGGTGGTGTGAGCCAGCGAATTAAAAAACTGGAAATGCAGCTTCAATTCAATCTATTCATTAGAAAAACCCGAAAGTTAGAGCTCACCCCGGAGGGACAAAGAGTTCTGAGTGTTTTGAACTCATCATTTGAGTCCATATTTTCCACCCTTTCTGACATTCAAACCGGAGAGCTGACTGGTAGCTTGCATATAGCGACATCACCTTATTTCGCCTCTGCTTGGCTGATCCCGAAACTCCCTTCACTTCGTCAGCTATACCCCAATCTAAGCATCAAGCTGCAAACCAAACAAAATCAATCTGATTTTCAATTTGAGCCTTACGATGTGGCGATTTTTTATAGCCAAGGGCGGTATCCAAACCACTACAGTGAGCGACTGTTTTCAGGGAAAAGAACACCTGTGTGCAGTGTTGATTACGCCGCCGAGCATGACCTTCACAATGGGTTGAGCGCTCTATCTGACGTTAATTTTATCCAT
>NZ_WXWS01000207.1:0-4691 GCF_009904715.1 Vibrio sp. V42_P2S4T144
GTACAAGAATGTTATATCCATTATTCCGAGTTGGCTTTGACAAACACGGAACTGTCTGAGCTAGAGAGTGATCCTGCTTCAATTGCTAAGTCTCTTTCAGAGTTGCAAATATACTCCTCATCCCAAAGCTTTGATAATGCGGGTGAGAATATTATTCCAGTTTCCGGTACCGCATCGACAGGGACTGGCAGTGGAATCATCAACGAACATAAAGAAAGCAATATCGCGGGGCTTAAGTTGGCTCCAAGAGGCGCTTTGCCTTCTATACGTTACCTTCACGAGCCTTTGACAGATCAACCGGACGATTTCTTTGGGCTTCGTAACATAGAACACGATTGGATTCACAAATCGTACTTTCGTTCAGCGATGAAAGACGACGATGGTTATATGACGCTGCGTTTTGCATTCCCGCCGGCAGAGGTCAAGAACGTCGATATTGTTCGAGGTGTTCATTCGAGCCTCTCCACCGGTAGCCAACGTCTTGTTGTTGTAGAAGAAAATGTACCCATTTCAGAATTGCTAGGTTAAACCATGAAAAAAATACTATTACTGTTACTTACTGCTTTATCGATAGCGGGTTGTAAAGATGACGGCCGCACTTACGTGGGTGAACATAACTACTACACCATGGAGCAGAGCAAGGTCCGTAAATCTGGCTCTGCGACTTATCAACAACGTGACTTTCCTCGTTACTTTATCCATCGTGCCAAAGAATGGCCAAGGGAAGATTTAAACGACGCGAGTTCTTACGATTTGCCACGCGTTCAGTTTACTTGGGCAAACTTATCAGACGATCAAGGATATGGACCAGACCCAATGTACGATGAGTACGAAGGGCGTGTAAAAGTTTGGAGTATGAAGACCGATGGTACGGACCTGCGTTTGGTGACAGATTTACCCTATCTTGGAAAGGCATCCAGCACTCGATACAAAACCAGTCGCTCACCAAATAATCGTTACGTTGCACTGAACTCCGGACCTGACATACATCTTTTTGATTTAAAAGAGCAAAAATTAATTGACTTGCCGCATCGTTTAGCTGGTATTCCGGGTTTCCTGTGGGCGGAAGATAGCAGCTACGTTTATTACCGCACGGGTAAGGTGGGGCGTGTGGTGTATAAGTGGGATATTGCTAAAGGTGAGGCGGAAAAAACGGATTTACAAATATTCGGTACAGGATTTATAAAAGGCGGGTTGATTTATGAGGTGGGAGATGTTGGAGCTGGAATCATTGATGAAAAGACTCATGAGCTTGTAAAATTGGTTCAATGGGGGAAAAAGTTACCTGTTAATAAAGCAAAAGCGCATTATACGGCGATCAGTCCAGAAGGGGACATCGTTTGGGCGGCTAATCGCAACTATCACAATGTGTTTGTTGTTGATCTAGCAAATGGTCAACAGATTGAGCGTGATGGGGCAATGCAATATGCCATCGGTCTAAAAAATCGTTTTTCTTTGACGAATTATAACGCGATGCTGATGTCAGTACAGAACAACCAGACAAAACAAGCGTGGAGTTGGTCTCCGTTGGGTTACAGCCGCACAATAGATCCTGCCATTGTGTATAACCTCTCCGCAAACCAAGGTAATTGGTTTAAGGAGGAGAACTGATGGCTTTCACATTTGATAATGAAGTCTATCTGTTTGGTGCTTTTTTTGAAGGAAAGCAAGTTGGGTTAAGTAGGGCATTCCCTGACTGGCATACCCAACCAGATCTAACCGAAGTAAATGAGCTAGCGGGTAAGATTCGTCCCATTCCTTTGACCCCGGTGATTGTCAATGCCTTGTCGGGAGGCGAACCCGCACTGTGGGGCACCACCAAAGAGGGAAAATTGGTCGAGTTAGGTTTAGGTGAGCCACCGCAAACAGGGGGTAAGCAGCCTTTATCGGGAGAAAAAGTCGATTCTGAAAGTTCAGTGCCGAGAGATGTCGACAATTACGAAGTGCTCAAGTTGGGCAACCGACCGGAAGGCCTCAGCAAAGGGAAAAACTATGAATTAAGTTTTCCACCATTACGTTTGTTGGCGCAGATGATTGCGTCGCAGAATGATCCAGAAAGTACGGGGGGCGCTAAAGATCTGGCAAGCCTTGCTGAAAACATTAAGCATTTTGCTCAGTACATTGATGATGGGACTAACGAAACAAACCAAACGGGTGTGCAGTTCCAACTTACAGAAATTGCCCTTAGTCAACTTGCTCCTGCGTATATTGGTGGCGATCTCACAGCAGAGCAACAACGCTACAACGATTGGTTGCAGCGTCAGAAAAAAAGAAACAAACCCCTGAAAGGTTTTGTTGTGCCAAGGATGCACAGCTGTGCTGTACTGTTCACAGACAAGCTTTATGGTGGCGCAGAGGTCTCGTTGATTCGCCCAGTTCAAAGTATTAAAGCGGGTGATATAGAAAATGCAACTGAAGAAGTTATCGCTGAAGCGACGGTCTCGGTAAAAGAACCTTTGTGGGTGACAAAAAGGGAAGGTAATACAGTTTTACCAAGTGCATTGTTTAACCTCGATCCAAGCCAAGTTGAAGATGGTTTTTATTTGTTGCGTATCCAATTTTGGGAAGATGAATGGTTAGCATTCGATGAAACACGTAAGGTGTTACCCGAAAGTGTACTGAAGGCCAATGTCACAAAGCAGTTCATGAAACACCCTCAAACTGATGTGGAGCAGAATGTATATACTTATGAACTGCATGAAAAACTGACGTTTATCGATACAGCGGGCATTGGCAAAATGGCGTGCGTGTGTGGTGACATGATCACCTTAGAGGAAGCGCTCATCCAACAATTTCCTAATCAGCTGCCATCTTATTCAGACTACGCGACGAAGGGGTTAACCTATCAAACTACGCAAAAGCCGGGTGTCGCACCGTTATCTTTGCATGCTGCGATCAACAAAACCTACGAATCGTTGAGCAGTGACTTTCTCTCTATTGAGGGCGCCAAGCTTTATGGTCCACCTGCAGAAATGGCGAAAACCATCGGGCAGGCGCTATGGGAAAACAGTGAATCGGGGGCCTTACCTCCATTTCTGATGAGTGGTATCGCGTTACATTCGGCACTTGCCGCAACCAGTGGTGTTAAAAAGAGCGTCAGCCTTGCAAAGATTTTTGCGCGTAAAGAGCTAACGCTGAAACAAGCACAAGCGTTAGTGTTTAGAAAGCATGTCATCGATATTCCTTATATCAAACGTGCTTTTAAAACGGCAGGCCCAGAGTCAAAAATCATGCGTGGCGTTGGACGTTTAAGCAGTGATTTTTTGAGCGGAACAAATCGCGCGCTACCAGCAATTGGAGTTATCGCAAGTGGCAAGGAAGCGTTCGACCAATATTCGGCGTTCTCTGAACAAATTAAAAATGCGAAAGAAGCGCAAGAAACTTTAAGCAAATACGCTGAAAACTATCTTTCTTCTTTAACGTTTGTTCGTCGCTTTGATAATCCAGAACATTGGCAAAAAAAGGCAGAAACGGTGCAGGAAGCACTTGGTAAAGAAGGGAATGCTCAGATCTTTGCTGATGGTCAAGGGGTCGTTGTTCGAATGAACTTCAAGTTTAACTCTGCTGAGTTTGAGAACGAAGTTCAAGCGCTACACATCGACTATAAAATCGTCTGCGATAGATTGCGTCAACTTTTATCTGACAATTCTGATTACCAAGTCGCCATTATTGGTCATGCAGGGCCAATAGGAACGCATGAAAATAACTTAAAGATATCTAAAATGCGTGCGGATGTAGTTAAAGAGGCCATCCTCGCCAAAACAAGCGGAGAAGAACGAGCGAACCTAGAATCAAGGTTGTTGATTGAGTTTAAGGGTAAGTCACAACTGATTGATGATATCGACGGTTATGCCGATGTAAACGACAGATCAGATACTGCGGATATCGCTGTGAACCGACGTGTAGAGGTTAGGTTGATCATCCCTGACTTTGCGGTTTCCCTACCACCGAGCCGATCTGGAACGATGGCATTAAATCGCGCGCATCAAATTTGGGAAGGGCATCAGCTTGCGGCAAAGGAAGCTCAAGATAAGTTGATTATTGCTGCCGTTGATGCAATGGCAAGCGTCGCAATCTGGACGCCTGCCGCACCAGTGGCTGCCTATTATTTTGCCGGTAAAGTGGGAGCAGATCTTTTGGGCGCTGCAACTGATTTTTATGGCGACCTTTTTGGTGATGCGACGTTTAAGGAGATCAAAGCTCAGTACAATAACAAAAGTATGCTAAAAACGCTCAGCTGTATCAATAAAGAGCTTATCTCACTGTATAAGGGGATCAGTCAAGATCTTCAACCTCAGGTCATTGATGCTGTTGGCTTAGCTGACTTTCTCAAAAAACAGGCGAATCATGATGAGTTGTTGAAGCGCTTTTTGTTGCGCTCCTATGCTTTGAATTCTTTGATTGAGTTACTAACGCTTCTCCGCGCTAAGTGGAGCCTGACGGGGGACTTTGATGATTTCATTGAGGATTATCGAGTTGACGAGTTTATTCAGCTGTATGTCATGAGTGATAACTGGGAAATTCCAGTCAATGATGGTAATACACTGGCCCTGAACTGGGTAAACCGCTTTAAAAAATCTGGTTTGTTCTCTAAATCAGATGCCAATAGCTCGTTACAATGGAGTTACGGTGAAAAAATAGGGGGGGCATTTAATACGGGGTTCCCTGTACAGACACGCCTATTCTTGGAC
>NZ_WXWS01000171.1:0-4679 GCF_009904715.1 Vibrio sp. V42_P2S4T144
TCTATTTTAATTAACAAGGAACAAGTTTAATTCGTGTACAAATCAATCAACTCCTCCAAATTGATTAAAATTACATAGAAGCTTTAGTATTGAATAAATGAAAGCATTAAAGTCCAACAAAACTAAGATAAATTTCTAGACTTATAAGCACCATCAATCCTTATGCAACCCATTAAATGCATTGAGCTCAAAGAGAAACAGGCGTGTTTCCGAGATAAACAATAGTAAAAATTTGTTTCATGCTGATATACTGCCAAAAATCATAAGAAACCATGCTATTTATGGACTACATTGCTCTTTCGCGTATAAGCCTTAAACATCTAACTGTTTTACATATGTTGTTAACCACTCACAGCGTCACACTTGCGGCAGAACGCTTGTGTGTAACACCATCGAGCGTCAGTAAAACGCTCGGACAGTTGCGCGAAACGCTAAAGGATGACCTTTTTTACCGTGATGGCACTCGCTTAGTGCCGACAGCATTTGCGCTGCATATAGGCCCTTCAATCCATGGCATACTCTCCAGTATGAATGGGTTATTACATCAAGGCTCTTTTAATCCGGCTTACTATCAAGGTAGTTTTTCATTAGCAATGCGTGAAAGTTCGTTTGAGCTCTTTGCGCCAGTTCTACAGCATCTGTCCCAACAACTGAGTAACCACGCGCACTTGAATGTCCATGCGAAAGAGGAAATGAGCTTCGATGCATTAGCAAGAGGTCAAGTGGATTTTTTGTTGCTTCCTCACGATCTCAGCCAACCACCCACACAAAATAAAGACTTGGTATGGAAAACCATTTTGAAAGACGAAATGGTTTGCTTAATGAGAGCATCGAACCCACTCGCTGAGCAACCCTTATCTGTTGAAAGTTACCTTTGTGCAAGACACATCGGTATTCATGATAAAGATCTGTCACAACCTTATTTTGAGCAAAATCTCACCCAAAGGCATTCAAAGCGAAACTTGGCCATGCGTGTAGCCGACTTTGGTTCAGCTGCGGTGATGTGTCAGCACTCGGATTACTTGTTCACATGCTCCAAGCTTTGGGCAAGAGCGGCAATGCAAGCAAAAGGTTTGGTTGAGCAAGCTCTTCCATTCGATTACGGGCAAGTAGCCTACAGCCTCGTTTGGAACAAAGCGAGCTTAAACGATCCCGCTTTAAAATGGTTACAGCAACAATTACTCGACGCTTGCGCCATGTTAGATGCCTGTGATGCGTAAGCATAGATAAACAACGGTACTACGTGAGTACTGTCGGCACTGTGATAGGGTTACTCACGTAGCATCGAAGCTCTGATTTTAAGCGTTCGATATCATGATGAGAGCACATATCCCAAGTTAACGCCTCCCCCACTACTCCTTGATGCTGAAAGGCATTTAAACGGATAAGCACCGATTCAGGAAGAGTACTCAAGTAACGTCCAATTGCTACGATTTCTATATCTAAATCACTTTTTCGGGGAATATGCAGTAAGCGGACCTCGTACAATTTTTCGTGCTCAACAAGGTACTGAAGGGTTTTAAATACACGATGATTATCACGCCCAGTTAGCCACTGATGTGTCTCCGTCTGCCACGCTTTCAAATCGATCATTGCGCCATCCAGAAAAGGTAGAATACGCTGCCAACCAGCAACTGCTAAAGAACCGTTACTGTCGATGAAACAAGAGAGGTGCCGTAATTCAGGATCTTGTTTTATCCCTTTAAACAGCTCAATAATGAAAGGAAGTTGTAAGGTAGATTCCCCACCGGATACAGTAACACCACTGATGAAAATGCGATGTTTGCGTATCAAATCGAGCATTGTTACTACAGAGTAGTCAGTAATTTTTGGATTAGATTGGTTCTGACATATCTCTATACAATGATCGCAGTGGGTGCACTCCTCTTTAAGCCAAACAACGTTGTTGTTTTCGTCGAACTTCAATGCGCCTGCTGAACATTCACTCACACACTCACCACAATGATTACAATGGTTTATCGTGTGAGGATTGTGGCAGTTCAAACACTGATAGTTACAACCCTGTAGAAAGATGACTAGACGATTTCCTGGCCCATCAACACAAGAGAAAGGAAGGATACGAGTGACTTTTGCCAAAAGGCTTCCACTTCGTCTAGACATCTTGTTCTTTCCTAAACCGAACTTATGCCTGCGTGTAAGTCGGTGTTACTTCATGACTCACCACACGTGGCGAGCGTTCTAAAATTTTGGTATTTTTTGCTGCTTCTGCACCTAGAAACGTCGTGTTGGTTCTCGAACCTTCTTTATCATATTTCGCGACATCTGAAAGTTTGATCATGTAGCCTGTCACGCGAATTAAGTCATTTGAAGTGACATTCGCGGTAAACTCACGATAACCAGCATTTAGTGCCCCTTTACATAAATTGAACATCGCTTCTGGGTTAGATTTCACCGTTTCATCAATCGTCAAAATATCGCTGATACCCGCACGATAATACTGATGATGCTTCGCCGTTGCTTGTACATAAGTGACAGGGTCTGGCTCTGCACCATAAGGCAGACGTACACCTGGCGTAACATCATGATCTAAGCTAATGCCGCCTTGTGCATGTAAGAGCGCTTTGCCATCTAAACCATATTTCACCGGGGTTGAGTCCACCAGTTTAGCCAGTGTTGCTGAAACATCATGAGCAAAAGTATTTGCTCGATCATTTTTTCCGTATCGCCCTATTTGCCCTTCTTTTTCAAATAGAAGGTTTACCGCTTCGGCCATGCCGTAAACGCCATACATTGGCGCGAAATAGGACTCTTTTATCAACCCTTCTTGCGTCAAAAAGCCTTGAAAGAAGTTCGATTTTTCATGCAAGTGCGTGCTTCTTGCGTTTATGAGCTCGACCATTAATCGATGGTAAGAAGGCAACGCACTGTTTAAGAAGTCGTTACAGTCTGATGCTCGTTTTGCAACTTCTTTTAAATTCATTCGCACCAATGTGTTCGAGCCACCTGCTAATGGAAGCGAGTTGTAGCAACTTACAATACCAAAGCGTGAGCCGTTGTAGGCTTTCGCGTGCATTGGGTAATTGGCAATATGCGGTTTACTGCATTCACAAATGTTCTGTGTCGCTTGACGAAGTAAATCATCAGGTGTAACTGTCTCGTCGTACATAAAGGTGAGATTCGGTGCGATCTGCTTGAGCTCCGCATCTACTTTTAAAACAGTGCGACAAATAATGTTGTCTGTCGGTCCGACATTCACATGCATAAACGCATCTGGCAATGTGCGATCCAGCATGATCCAAAAATGTTTTAACTTTTTGTAAATCTGGCTCTCTGTTAGGTCGCCTATGTAAGGCAACAAGACATCATCTAACTGGCCTAAGTAAACCGGAATGTTCGTTACCGAAGGAACATGATGGTAAATGATGGTCAGCATGTTCAACGCATCATCGAAATCATCAGCCGGAGACAACTCTAAATAGTCTGAGCCTTGCGATAGAAATTTAGCGTAATCAGGCAACACATAGCGAGGTTTAAACGGTGCATGACCTTCAAACATATCGCAGATGATGCCTTCATCCATTGCTTGTCTCAGTGATGGAGATACGGTCATGTAAGGAATGCACGCTTCCGCCTCTAAAGCTAAAAAACTCGACTTCTGTTTTGGAGAAAGACGGACGTCGGTCGCGATATCTAGAAAACGTTGTTGTAGTTTAGAAAGGCTTGTCATCTAAGATATTCCTACAAAGTAACCACAAGCCCACAAGACAAAATACGAGCTCTACCCCTAAAGAGTAACGTGATTTTACTCCTGCTTGGCTGTTGCCACTAATGAAAATAAACAAAACGTCTATTTCCATTCTGGAAATAAGACAAAGCTAAATTAGCGCATTCCAACTTACTATATGGGAAAACCTAACTGCGTACCGAAATCTGTCTTACTTATCGGTTTGCCGTCGACAACATCACGCCTGCACCAATAAATACTCCACCAGTCAAACGATTGAACAACTTCGCCCTTCCAGCGACAAACAACCAATCGGAGGCTTTTACCCCTAACAATGCATAAAATGTTAGCCAGCTAAGCTCAAAAACCACAAATGTAGACGCGAAAATCGCGTATTGAGCCAGTAGCGGTGCGGAAGGTTCAATGAATTGAGGAAACAAAGCGGTGAAAAAGACTATCGCTTTGGGGTTACTAGCGCCAACAATGAAACCACTAGTGAACGCGCTGAACGCTGTCGCGGAACTTTGAGTCGTTGCCGTTTTATTAAAATCTCTCTGAGATGAGCGCAACGCTTGAATACCTAACCAGATTAAATAAGCGGCACCACACCATTTGATAATATTAAAAACTAACTCAGATGAAGCAATGACAACTCCCAGCCCGGTAAATGAGAGCGTAAGGATGCTCGTAATCGCAGACAAACTGCCAAGTGCAGTCATGAAAGCAATACGAAACCCACTACTCACTCCTTTACTTAAACACAACAGTGAGCTTGGTCCTGGTGAAGCTGTGAGCACGAGAATGGCAAGAGTGTAAAAAATCCATGTATCTATTTGCATTGGCATCCCTTCCAGCAAAATGAGGTTTATAGCCCATTGTGTATAGAACTATTTTATCGCCCGGTTTCTATCCATGAAGCCGAGGTCTTAATAACCATCTTGCATCTAAATAACTTAGAAAAAATTAATAGATAGTTATGCAAATAAAATACGAT
>NZ_WXWS01000478.1:0-4671 GCF_009904715.1 Vibrio sp. V42_P2S4T144
CCGCGCTGATGGCAATCTCCCGAAAGGTCATTATTATAGACTTTGAAACCTTGTCTCCAATGTACCTGATTGGAATTGCGGCTGTAGTTCTTAGTATGAGTCTTGGTTACTGGCTGATCCATAAACTGCCCAATAAGAGCCATACTGAATAAACTTCTCAGCCTCCCGAATTTTCAGATACTCTCAAGGCATGAAAAAGTCTTGTCTTGGCACGTTGGAAGCTAATAAATTCCTCCATGCTAGGCTCTATATACTGCTAGACTACAAGATTATAGAGTAGTGCCTAGGCGGAGAAATTATCGATATTATTTTCTAGCAGCTAATCTTTGAGTATTGGCACAGCTCAATGGGGCAAGTGTTGCTCCAGTTCCCCCATCTGATATATACCCTCAACATCTATGCATTTTACTTTCAACTTTTCCGTGGTCCTCTTAAACAAGGTCGTCACGAGTAGCCTGAAGGATTACATCCGGCTAGAAGTAACAGCCAGAAAAGTGATTGTCAGGTGGTCGGTCATCTCGCCGTAAAATTAGCTCTTAACGTATACCTTCAGCTCAGTTTGCGAAACAGCCTTAAAGGTCAAAGTAACTTTCAATCCCATTCAGAGTGTTGGTCGTGGCCACAGCGGCTAATATCAACCCCATGATCCGACTTACAGCACTAGCTCCTGTATTCCCAATAATCCTGTGTATGCCGCTGGCCATTAATAGCAAGATATAAACAACCAATAGTACCAGCAGCATCATAGCCACTGTCTGGACTTGCTCCCAAATATTAAACCGCACGTTCTCTGTGAGTAAAACGGCGGCTAATATTGCGCCAGGGCTAGCAATTGATGGAATGGCTAGAGGAAAAACTGCTGTATCATGATGACTATTGAGCGTTCTGATTTCTTCTGCTGGTTTACTCTCACCAAATATCATAGTCAAAGCAAACAAGAACAATACGATACCGCCCGAGATTTGAAACGCAGACAAGGGAATACGCATTGCTGTAAGTATGATTTCACCAGCAACAACAAAAAACAGTAGGATAGCAGCGGAGAATAGAGTCGCAAAAAGAGCGACCTTACGCTTTGCCACTTCTTCATAGCTTTTTGTGGCTGCGATAAAAACGGGCACAGTACCTATGGGATCGATGACAGCAAAGAAAAAGATAAAAGTTGCCACAAAGTCAATCATGCTACTTTCTCCAGTACCAATTTAGCTTTAAGGATAGAAGATCAGCTTGAAGTAGCAGAGAAAATGTTTGACGCTAACATAGCGAGAGCTCATTCAGAAAAACAAAAATGGTGCGTTATTTACAATACAGAACTTACTTCTATCCTATCGATAACTATTAATATCTCAAAGGTAATGACTACCATACCTAACGGTAGTCGCCATCGCTTTAGACTTCTCAGAGAACATCAAAAAAACAAGTGAACGAGAAGAATATCGACGTCATAAGATAGTGAGGCTTTAGTGTTTATACCAGTGCTCTTTTGACTCCATTTGAGCTTTTACTTCTGCACTATATTCAGCAGTAGGTCGTGCCAATAACCTTGGAATGCCGATAGGTTCTCCGGACTCTAAACAATAGCCATACTCCCCTGCGCGCAAGCGAGCCAACGATCGTTGAATCTTAGGTAACAGCTTTTGCTCTCTATCTATGATTCTTAATGCGATTGCAGATTGCTCCTCACTGGACGCCCTATCGCTTTCGTCACTGAATTCCATTGGCGCAATCATCTCTTCTTTCGCGCGTTCAATATGCGCTAACGTCAATTCATAAAGCTCAAATAATCGGTTTTCAAAAAACGCGAGCTGAGCTTCATTCATATAATCCGCCTCGGGCGCTGCAAGAATTTCTTCTTCTGTCATGACATACTTTTTCTCTTCGTTCATAGAAGCTCCACACCGAGATAAGAGTTCGATCTCTAAATTCCGGACATCTGAACCTGTGCAACTAAACGACAAATAAAGCCGCCAATAAGGTGCAGTGCTCGACACACTCACAAACTGCTTGATGCCAGAGTTAAGATCACCGACTATATTAATTGTTATATTATAACATTACACTATAAAGAGCATGAGCATGAACACCCAGAAACTCCCTGTTACGGTTTTGTCCGGCTTTCTAGGCGCAGGAAAAACAACCGTTTTAAGTCATATTCTTAACAATAGACAAGGCAGAAAAGTCGCGGTCATCGTCAACGACATGAGCGAAGTCAACATCGATGCAGCGACCGTTCAGAATGAAGTTTCTCTCAACCACAGTGAAGAAAAGTTGGTTGAAATGAGTAACGGTTGCATCTGTTGTACCCTGCGTGAAGATCTGCTTGAAGAAGTCACTAAACTCGCGCAAGAAGGCAGATTCGATTACTTAGTTATCGAGTCCACTGGCATCGCCGAGCCACTTCCCGTTGCAGAGACTTTTACGTTTGCTGATGAAAACGGGCTATCACTTTCAGACGTTGCACGTTTAGACACCATGGTTACGGTGGTTGATGCGATTAACTTTCTGCGTGATTACGATGAAGCTAAGTTCTTAACAGAGACAGCCGAATCATTAGGTGAAGACGATGAACGCAGCGTTGCTGACTTACTCGTTGATCAAGTAGAGTTCGCTGACGTTATCTTGATAAGTAAAACCGACCTTGCTGAGAAATCAGAAATCGAAAGGCTTCTTGCGATTCTTAAAACTCTTAATACATCGGCCACTATTCTTCCTATCTCGAATGGTGAAGTAGAACTTGATGCGGTACTCGACACACAAAGCTTCAGTTTTGAAAAGGCACAACAAGCCCCAGGTTGGTTGAAGGAAATGCGAGGCGAGCACATACCGGAAACCGAAGAATACGGCATTTCCAGCTTTGCCTATCATGCGAGACGCCCTTTCCATCCAGAGAAGTTTTACGACTTCCTCCACAATGCGAAAGATTACGGCAAACTGATTCGTTCCAAGGGTTACTTTTGGCTAGCAACCAGACCAGAGTTTGTCGGTCAATGGAGCCAAGCGGGAGGCATCGCACGTTATGGTGTTGCGGGTATGTTTTGGAAAGCGATTCCGAAGGAGGAATGGCCGACGGATCAAGATTACCTAGATGCTATAAACGACATTTGGCAAGAACCATACGGCGATATGCGACAAGAATTGGTGTTTATTGGTCAGGGATTAGAGCAAGAGAAATTGATTGCTCGTCTTAACGAATGCTTGTTAACAGAAGATGAGATAGAGCAAGGGCTCGACTATTGGTTATCTCTGGAAGACCCTTTCCCTGAATGGGAACAGTAAACGACTGAGATACAAAAAGCCTCCCACCATTCGGGAGGCTTTTTCGTTACACAGAGCCAATTTTGGTATACCGAGCCAATTCAGTAAGTCCGTTCTCGAAACAACCCGAGATTCAAACATGTAGCGAGGGAATCCTCACCAGTGCATTCAAACCGTCTTCTTCTGGCTCAACTTAGCTATTTTCTTTGGCCAAGGATCTTCAAATGTTGCCCCTTGTTGCCATTGCTCCAATTCCACATCCGTTAAAAAGCAGTTTTCCAGCGCATCAATAAACACATCGACTTCGTTTTCTTGCCCAATCACCGTTAAGCGACAACGACGATCACCAAAGCGGCTTTCAACGCTGTCTATCTTATCTTGTAGGATTTGACGATGTTCCTCTGTGAAGTTTTGCGATTCGTCATTGATTACCGAAGCGCGCCAAAAGCCTGTAATTTCAAGCCCCACATTGCCGTTTGCTTGGCTCCAAAGTAGTGAAACATCGTCTCGAGTTGGGAACCAAAAGAACCCCTTACTGCGGAACACACCTTTAGTTAAATACTGGTGGCAGGTACTCCACAAACGCGCAGGATGAAAAGGTCGATCATCTTTGATCACTTTGGCGACAAGGCTTTGTTCGTCTTTATCAGAGAGATTCAACGGCTCATTCACCGTCTCACGAAGTTCTGCGATTAACTGCTCAACAAGGAAGAAATTGTAGTCTTGCTCACCTTTCAACATGCGGATATCCAAGTTTCCCCATGACGTTTTGATTATCTCGGTGTAAACATTAAGCGGATGAATCGCCTGCGCGATGTTACGAACGGTATTGTCATCCACTTTGTCCGTCTTGGTGAGCATGACACGGTTTGAGAACATGATTTGCTCTACCAACAAGTTTTCAACGCCGCGAACACCCTGCTGTACGTTCTTTTGCCACTTCGGAATTAAGGCAGAGCCTTGTCGATAGTCATCTCGCAACCAAGTCGCATCCACCAACGTAATCACGTCTTTGAGAGCGAATTGTGCGTTATTTTTGAAATACTCAACCAAAGGCAAAGGATGACTACTGCCCGATGTTTCAATCACAATCCATTCTGGCGATTTTTCTGCGCAGAGCTTTTTAAGGGCTTTATCGAGCTGCTTTACACCACTCGGGCTGCTGATGCTGTCTCCACTGATCGTGACAAAGTTGCCCTGCTCTTCACTCACCGCATCGGTATTTAAGATAAGCACGCCATCAACGTCTAACTCACTCATGTCATTCACAATAACGGAAAGATCAATACCAGAAGAATCGGCTTGTTGAAGAATGTTGCGTAAAAAAGTGGTTTTCCCTGACCCGAGAAACCCATGCAAAATAGTGACTGGAATTGATGGCATACCTTTGACCTACAAACTCTGAATAAACACATG
>NZ_WXWS01000250.1:0-4661 GCF_009904715.1 Vibrio sp. V42_P2S4T144
CACAACTTATCCACAGAGTTGTTCTTTGAGGCGTGTTTTTCAAGTACCATAAATAAAGAAAGCTGCTTTATTGCAGCTATCTTTATTAAACTTAACCTAAACTCTATTTAAAGAGCATTATGGCTATATGCCAGACCCATCTTGTTCAGAGCCATCATCTTCGTGTAGGCCACATTCTCGCTTTAAGCCAAAGAATCGAGTTTCTTCCTCTGACATTCCCGGCTCCCATTTACGAGTGGTATGTGTATCACCAACTGAAAGGTAACCTTCATCCCACAATGGGTGGTATTTAAGGCCGTGTTGTTCTAAGTAGTAATGAACGTCTTTATTAGTCCAATCAATTACTGGTAGGAATTTAAACACACCGTTCTGAATGGATAGAATCGGTAAACCTGCACGAGATTTACTTTGCTCTCGACGCAATCCAGAGAACCACGTTCCAACATTAAGCTCTTTTAACGCTCGACGCATCGGCTCAACTTTATTGAGCTTGTTGTATTTTTCAATTCCCTCTACACCCTGCTCCCATAATTTTCCATATCGAGCCTCTTGCCAATTCGCACTTTCTTTGGCTCGATAAACTTTTAAATTTAGGTTGAGAGCATCTGTCAGCTCATCGATAAATCGGTACGTCTCAGCAAACAGGTAACCAGTATCGGTTAGAATGACGGGGATGTCCGTTTTGGCGCGAGTAACTAAATGAAGCATAACCGCGGCTTGAATACCAAAACTAGAAGAAACCGCGAACTCGCCTTCTAGATTATCTAAAGCCCACGCTACTCTCTCTTGTGCTGAAAGCTTTTCGAGCTCGACATTAATTTGAGCAAGACGGAGGATTTGCTCCGTCTTTGTTAATGTCAGTAACTCTGTGAGCTCCAGCTTGGATGCTACAGAATCAAGCATGAAAGTCCCTCTTTGATACGAGCACTTCTTGGATAATGCCAGCACGAATAGTGAAATCGCCAAAGGCTTCGCCTTCTTCACGCTCTTTCGACCATCGAGCCACCAGCAGATCAATCTCTTCTAAGATTTGCTTATCCGTGATGTTCTCTTTATACATTTTTGGTACTCGAGTACCAGCACGGTTACCACCTAGGTGCAAGTTGTAACGACCCGGCGCTTTGCCAACTAGACCAATTTCAGCCAACATTGCGCGACCACAACCATTTGGACACCCAGTTACACGCAAAATGATGTTGTCATTTTCTGGTAGATTGTGCTTCTCCAGAATCCCCTCCACATCAGTAACAAACTGAGGAAGGAAACGCTCAGCTTCTGCCATCGCTAGCGGACAAGTTGGAAAAGCAACACAAGCCATTGAGTTCTTACGCTGTTCACTTACGCCGTCGTCCATTAAGCCATGTTCACGAGCGATCTTTTCAATCTTCGCTTTTTCGTTTTTAGGTACACCCGCAACAATTAGGTTTTGGTTTGCTGTCATGCGGAAATCGCCTTTGTGGATTTTGGCAATTTCAGCAACACCCGTCTTAAGTGGTTTACCTGGAAAGTCTAATAAGCGACCGTTTTCGATGAAAAGCGCTAAATGATATTTACCATCAATTCCTTCTACCCAGCCAATACGGTCACCACGTTCTGTGAATTCATATGGACGGCTTTGCTCAAACTTAACACCAGCACGTTTCTCGACTTCCGCTTTAAAGACATTGCTACCTACACGATCCAATGTGTATTTGGTTTTTGCGTTCTTACGGTTTGAACGGTTACCCCAGTCGCGCTGAGTTGTTACTACAGCTGCGGCAACATCAAGTGTCTTGTCCAGCGGAATAAAGCCAAAGTCGTCAGCGCGGCGCGGATAAGTTGATGTATCGCCATGCGTCATCGCTAAGCCGCCGCCGACCAGGACGTTAAAGCCTACCAGCTTACCGTTATCTGCAATCGCTACGAAGTTGAGATCGTTAGCGTGTACATCTACGTCATTTTGCGGTGGGATAACCACTGTAGTTTTAAACTTACGTGGTAAGTAGTTCTTGCCTAGAATCGGTTCGTCTTCTTCCGTGCTTTCTACTTTTTCACCGTCTAGCCAAATCTCTGCATAAGCGCGCGTCTTTGGTAATAGATGCTCACTGATCTTCTTCGCCCATTCGTAAGCTTCTTGGTGTAACTCTGACTCCACTGGGTTAGTGGTACACAACACGTTACGGTTTACATCACCCGCGGTTGCAATCGAATCAATGCCAATACTGTTGAGCGTTTGATGCATCAACTTAATATTCGGTTTTAATACCCCATGAAACTGGAACGTTTGGCGAGTCGTCAGACGAATACTTCCATATAAAGAGTGCTCCGTTGCGAACTTGTCGATCGCTAACCATTGCGTTGGCGTGATGATGCCTCCAGGCATACGAGCACGAAGCATCACATTATGTAATGGTTCCAGTTTTTGCTTTGTGCGTTCATTACGGATATCACGATCGTCTTGTTGATACATACCGTGGAAACGAATTAACTGGAAGTTGTCGGCAGTAAAGCCACCAGTAATACGGTCCTGTAAATCTTGCTCAATGGTGCCACGTAATAAGTTGCTTTCTCGCTTCAGGCGCTCGTTATCAGATAGCGGCCCTAACTCTTCACCTAATACAACCTGCTTATTATTGTCCGTAGAAAAAGTCATTAGTACACATCCCTCTGATAACGTTTCGCTTTACGTAGGTCATTAATAAATTGTTCTGCATCGTCACGCGGCATCTTGCCTTCTTGTTCAGCAACGATAACCAATGCGTCGTGCACATCTTTTGCCATACGCGTTGCATCACCGCAGACATAGATATAAGCGCCTTCTTGGATCCACTGCCACACTTGAGCTGCGTTTTCTAAGATGCGATGTTGTACGTAAACCTTTTCTACTTGGTCACGACTAAAGGCAACATCCAATCGGCTTAGTACTCCTGACTTGAGATACTTTTGCCATTCCACTTGGTACAAGAAGTCTTGAGTGAACGTGCGATCACCAAAGAACAACCAGTTTTTGCCTTCAGCATCGCGGTTTTCACGCTCCTGAATAAAGCTACGGAATGGTGCGATCCCTGTGCCAGGACCAACCATGATAATTGGAGTGCTATCATCTTCCGGCAGTTTGAAGTTGTTGTTATGCTCAACAAATACTTTAACTTCACCCCCCTCTTCGAGACGCTGTGCTAAGAAACTAGACGCACCACCATATCGTTTTTCGTCGTTTTGTTCGTACTCAACCAAAGCAACCGTTAGGTGTACTTCTTCATCGACCTCTTCTTGGCTTGATGCAATAGAGTAAAGGCGTGGAGTAAGGCGACGAAGCAAACC
The DNA here is from genome assembly GCF_009904715.1 of Vibrio sp. V42_P2S4T144. Lineage (NCBI taxonomy): Bacteria > Pseudomonadati > Pseudomonadota > Gammaproteobacteria > Vibrionales > Vibrionaceae > Vibrio > Vibrio sp. V42_P2S4T144. The sequence goes on from NZ_WXWS01000250.1 coordinate 3,301, forward strand.
AATCAATTCATCTGCGGTTAACTTGGTTTTCTTTTCTGCCAGTACATCAACGATTTGAGTATTTGCAGAGTACTCGCGAAGCTTATCTTTATCTTCAACTAACTTTTGTAGCTTCTTGCTACCGGATAACTCGGCAAACTTTGTGATGAGCTGCGGGTTAGATGTTGTGATTTCATATTTACTCACGAGAGCACTGTGGATTGACAAGCTTTCACCATCAACGTCAACAGTCTCAACCCCAGACAAACCGACCTTACCAAGAATGGCATTTGCAAGTTCCGAGCTATTTTCAAACCACACACCTAGTGCATCACCTGGCTGATACGTTAAGCCCGAGCCTTCTAAGTCGATTTCTATATGACGAACGTCTTTTCCAGAGTCACGGCCCGTGATTTTTTGACTGGTCAGTAACGTCGCAGTGTACGGATTTTGTTTATTGTAAGGAGAGTGCGCAGTCGCAGCTTGACCCACAGGAAGTTGAACCACATCCGCTTCAGAGCCAGAAGACAGTGTATCTTTTACCTTGTCTAACGCATTCTTACGCCATTCAGTTGCAGGGGCTTCATAATCCACATCGCAATCAAGACGCTCGATAAATGGAGTCGCGCCTAGCTTTGATAGGTAAGTGTCGAAGTCTTTACCGGTCTGACAGAAGAACTCGTAGCTAGAATCTCCCAATGCAATAACACCATATTGCAGGTTTGGCAGCTTAGGAGCCTTCTTCGATTGCAAAAACTCATGTAGCTCAATGGCATTGTCTGGCGCTTCGCCTTCGCCGTTAGTCGATGCCACAATAATGACATGCGTTTCTTTGGCTAAGTTTTTACCTTTGTAATCGCTTGCATCAAAAAGTTCGACTGCAATTCCTTCTGCTTTTGCTTCCTGTTCCAGAGCTTCAGCAACACCTTTAGCATTGCCCGTTTGGGAAGCAAAAATAATACTCAACTTACCTGCTGGCTTCGCTGATACGGCTGCCGTTGCTTGTGCAATTGGCGTTACCGCTGTGTTTGGTTGATTTTGAGCTAATCCCCAAAAATACCCACTGACCCAAGCAAGTTGCTGTGAAGACAACTCAGAGACAGTTTGTTGGAGTGAGCTAATTTGTTGGTCATTCAGAGGGCTTGCGATTGGAGGATTTCCTCCTTGCCCATTATTATCTTCAGACACATTCTTGTGAGAATACTCATTCTTTTGAAAAGACATTATCACGACATCCCTATTCATTGCGTGACGATAGAGTACCCACTCTCCTTAATAACAAGAAAGAATAGAAGTGAATGTTTTATAACTTTTTGGAAGTAAGAACGGCTTACTTTTTGCTCATCGATCTTCAATGCGGACTTGTTGAAAGCCTACTGCCA
>NZ_WXWS01000605.1:0-711 GCF_009904715.1 Vibrio sp. V42_P2S4T144
ACACCCACTAACCGAAGCTTCAGTGGCATATAAGAGAGATTAATTCGGTATCTTCAAAAGCGACTAGGCAAGACTGACAAGTTGAATTGGAGGTTGTGAATGTCAGCCGAATCAAGACATTAAAGCGTTAAAAATAGGCAACAAAACAAATAATGCACACTTGCATCACCTTTTAGTAAACTGATAATTACATTGTTTGGTTAATTTGTTAGTATCCCGCGCCGAAGAAGATAAGCACTCAATTGTATGGAAAACACTCTAATACAGCACAAACACCATCGCTTGCACGCTATTGCGGTTATTATCGCGGTGTTGTTTCAGTTGTATTTAGCGTCCACAGCCGCTCTTAACCCTACACAAGTTCACAGCACAACTTGGCTCAACAAAGTCCAAAGTGAAAAGGTTTTACTGTGTACCGCAGATGGTTTCAAATGGGTGGATATCAATACGTTGATTGAGGCTAACGCTCAATCTTCTTCTAAGCTCATCCAAGATCTTAACTTACACGACGGCTTTCAGTTTGAATGCCCGCTTCTTCAAGCTGTTCAATTCTTTCTTTTGGTTGCGATTGGGCTTTACCTGACAACCATCCATTGGCTGCGCCGAGTAAAGTATGCACTGACGACTTATCACTTTTCAAAATGCGATAAGCTCGTTTACAAACACATCGCGCCTAAGCACTCTCCGCCGAGTGTTTTTCCTGCCTAACAG
>NZ_WXWS01000605.1:756-4654 GCF_009904715.1 Vibrio sp. V42_P2S4T144
AACACATGCTTAAATCATTAAAAACCGCCGCTATCGCGCTTATTGCTGTCATCGCTAGCCCACTGAGTTTAGCGCACGATTATGAAGCAGGAAAAATTCATATCGACCATCCATGGAGCCGAGAAGCGCCACCAAACGCACCTGTTATCGGTGGTTTTTTTCAACTAACCAACCACGGTGACAGTGAAGATACATTGATCGCAGCAGAAAGCCCTATCGCAGGGCATGTCGAAATTCACACGCATAAGAAAGAAGATGGTGTGATGAAAATGATTAAGATTGACGAAGTGCGCGTTCCAGCCAATGAGTCTGTGTTGTTTAAACCAGGCAGCTTCCATTTAATGATTTTTAACCCAACACAAACTCTTAAAGAGGGTGACCGCTTCCCTATGACATTAACCTTCAAAAACGCAGGTAAGGTTGAAGTGGAAATGGCGGTTGAGAAACAAGGCCACATGGAAAAACACATGCACCATTAATGACGCAAACAAAAGTGCCCGCTGATTTAGCGGGCATTTTTATCTCAGCTTAGTCAAAATCATTATTCCGGTAGATCCTAACTCGACTCTTCAGAATAATGGTGATGAATAACGCTCGGCGAAACGGGGTCACATATCATAACAGCGTGCTCGGGCAAGAGATTCTAAATCACGCTCGTTCCTCGCTGTTCAGAATGACGTTAAAAGATTTAAGAATCCCAAATAGGTTTCCTACTCGCATGAAACTCAATCTCTCAGCGAAATCTTCCAACCATCATTTGATAAGCCTAAGCGAAGTCATAAATTTGGTAACAATGCCCATAGCGCAATTAGTTTTCTTTCTACTTGAAACAAACCTCAGCCCAACGAGCTAAGCCCGCAGTTACTGAGCCAAAATAGTTTCCACTGACAACCGGAATACTTGGCAGTACGGTTTGAACCGCATCGCGCAAGATTGGCGAGCGTGCCGAACCTCCAGTCATAAAGATAGCATCGGGGTTAACTCCAGCTTGCTCTACCGCTTCTGTCACCAACGCCGTCATTTTATTCTTTGGCGACTGGATCGCTTCGATCATTTCGTCACGTTGTACATCAACTTCAATCGTTTCTGATAGTAAGTTGATGCCAGTTCGGTAAGAAGCTTGTTCTGAAAGTGCCACTTTTGCCTCTTCGGCACGGCGAACAATGTTGTAGCCTAAAGACTCATGATACACCTCTAGCAAACGAGCAAGTTTTTCTGGCTCTTGAGCCTGCTTTTGAAGCAACTTTAACGCTGATAGGTTCTCTCGCGAATAGAAGTCACTCTGCGCTTCTACATTATTGATTGCTATCGGGTTCCAGAATTGGGTAGTCGGCATCACAATACCTGACTCCATTTTACTTCCCATGCCAAAAGGGAACATGAGCTGCTTAAATGCTAACGCGATATCAAGATCATTCCCGCCGACACGCTGGCCACTGTGAGCTAACAAGCTTGCGGTCCTATCTGCTTTGCCGCGCCAAGACGGTCCCATTTGGATCAACGAACAGTCCGTTGTACCACCGCCAATATCGACTACTAGAATGATTTTATCTTCGCTGAGTGTCGCTTCATACTCTAGGCCCGCCGCGACAGGCTCAAACTGAAACTCCACATTTTGGAAGCCCGCACGTTTCGCTGCCCGCAACAAAATGCGTTCAGCCTGAATGTTAGCCGTTTCACCGCCACGCCCATGAAAGTTAATTGGTCTGCCGATCACAGCATCGGTAATACTTTGCTGCGCATCGCTTTCGGCTTCCGACTTAATATTGTCCATCATCGCGCAGACAAGGTCTTCGAAAAAAGCCAATTGCACATCACGCAAGCCAGATGCACCAAGAAAAGACTTCGGCGATTTCACATAATAGATATCGCGAGGATCTTCCAAATAGAGGTTAAGTGCATCCTGACCAAACGCAATGTCGTCGGATTCTAAGTCAATACTTTCTTCTCGGTTTAAATTGATTGCCCGGCGTAAAACCTGCTCACCAACTTGATCTAATGGTTTAATATCTCGATGGCGAAATAAATGCTCGGATACCGATTCACGACTCGGTGCAGCAAGGGTGGAAGGAATAAAAGGGCTGTTTCCTTCTAGATTAAGCAGTACTGGCTCACCCGGTTCCATTTTAGCCACTGAACAGTTTGCAGTACCATAGTCAAAGCCGATAAACATTGTTTCTCCCACTGTCCCACTGATTAGTGGCCTTTTGACCGTTAAAAAAACTGGCAATGCTAACTTAATGGCATAAGAATTACTATCCTAAAATCGAATGTAATTTAACGTGGAAAACCTATCTAAGGTACACTATTTTCTCTTTTTGCAGATGGCACAACAACCGCTACCAATAAAGCTAACAGCAGGAACACAGGGCTAAGCATTAATCCATGCCAGATTGAATACCCATCATGGAACAGCCAGAATATACCAAGCGTCAGTAGGTACGAAAAGTAGCTGCAAAACACCAAGCTAATCGCGACAAAGCGCTTTTGATTAATAATAAGAATCCGCACTAGATACTGGCTAAGAATACCGGAGCAGCGCATGGCAAGTTGCCAATTAATGATAAAGAAAGCAAGCGCAATAAACCCAGCTACGACCAGTGCATCATGCGTGCTTAAAATGAAGTAGCTACCAAATCGGCTTATGATGACCGGATAATCGCCTTCGTATATCGTTGACCAAGATATTGCGTTCGCTGCTGCTACGTAATTGGCAAAATAAGCAATAGCGTAGAAAGTCGTTTGAGAACTGAACGGCTGAAATACATCCCTACAAAATCCTCGCCATTCTTCTTTGTTGGCGGTAGGCCCTACCCAGTCACGTTTTTTTTGGGCGGTACGCCCGGCAAACTCAGGCCCGTTGCGAAACAACAGCCAAAATATATAGAGTGCAAGTATAACCAAGAGTATTGAAAACATACCCTTCCCCCTCAGCAATTATCGGCGCCACTGCCAATGGCGTTGGGGTCGTAAACTGCACTTCCCTGCTATACCTATTTGATTTATCAAAGACTTATTGTTTTATTACCACCAAAATTCATTTAATGGCATGCTAAACAGCGATATTTTCACGCTTTGTGCGTGAAGTTCGAAAGCCTACTTTTAGGTTTAGCATAAAAATAGCTACAACAAAGCGTAAGATAGGGATTCCGCACCCATCAATGAAGATGAGGCGTTAAGCAGAAGCTGCGACCGCAATGAGAAGAGAAGGATTCAAAGCGGTCATGCATGGGCGGGAGGAGCAACTATTTCTCTAACTTTTCTTCAAATACACCAATCTCTCTGCCCAACCAAATCGCGCGTTCTGTGTGATCGAGCAACTCTTCTTCGCTTACTGGGTGAATAAGCACAGAAAAATCGCCTCGAATCGTATCAAGCCACGCCAAGAACTCTTCACTCAATGATTCTAGGTGAATTTCAAACATCGGCATTTTGTGTGGGCCAACTAACCTTCCAACTAATGGAAACACACGCAGCACATCTTGACGCTCTTGACGGATGATCTCGTTCAAGGCTTGCGCTTTATCTTGTTCTCTTAGGGGAAAATAAACATGAGCGTGGTACATAACTTCTCCATAATCACTTCCGCTTGAGCACCACCTACTTTGGATAAGCTCAAGGACTGCCGAGGGTATACATTTGTAATGCCGTCACCCTACCTTGATTCCACTCAGTTGGGAAGAAGTTATGCATTCTCATAAGGTCGAGGCTTCGAGCACAACAAAAATTTGCAATTCATCATATAGCAACTGTTTGAGTTGATTCATTAATAATGACTCACTTTGTCAAATTTTACAGCCAAATTTTGTTGCAAATATGTTTCATTAACCAGTAATTAAATTCGAGTTTAAAAATACCACCAACAAAATATCAGCATATTACTCTGCAAAATCAGGGT
>NZ_WXWS01000307.1:0-4641 GCF_009904715.1 Vibrio sp. V42_P2S4T144
TATCGGAAGAGGGGCTATCATTTTGTTTTACACATACTAAGTCTGCCCATACGCTCAATATTTTTGATGACATCAGTTTTTATAAGCCGGGTACTGAGTTTTTAGTCGATTTTGATACAGGTACGGCGAAATCTAGCCACATTTCTTCTTGGCATGAAACGCAAATTCTGACTACTAAAGCGAGTCAAAAGTCAGGCTATAACATGCTCAAGCCTTCTTCGAATCCTAAAAATACTGCAAAGGGTGAAAGTGATTTTTTTACAGTACCTGGAAGCGAGTATTTTGAATACATGGGTGAAATGGAGAGCAATGATCAATACGCACTAAGAAACACGCATGCAATAGAAGCACTACAGCAAAATGCATATTTGTGTCGTGGCGAGGCTACGTGCAGAACATTCAGTGTGGGCAAGTGCTTCAAGTTTAAAAAGCATGAAGATAAATCTCGAGTCGGCAAAGAATATGTACTGTCTTCTGTTTTTTTGTCTGCTGCTGTTTATAACCAGACTGGTCAAGGTGGGACCGGTGCGCAAGGTGTCAAAGTCTCGTTTAGTTGTGTTGACTCAAAGACAATCCTGCGTCCTTCAGTTAACTACCCGAAACCTCAGATGAAAGGTTTGCAAACCGCAGTAGTTACGGGGAACAAAGATGGTGAAATTTACATAGACAAACATGGCCGTATCAAAGTTCAGTTTCACTGGGACCGTGTTGGTAAATACGATGTAAATAGTTCATGTTGGATTCGTGTTGCGCAAAATATTGCAGGTAACGGATGGGGGTCGGTGTTTCACCCTAGAGTCGGACAAGAGGTCATCGTCGAGTTTGTTAACGGAGACCCTGATCAACCAATCGTTACGGGGTCACTATATAACGGTAGTCAACTCCCTCCTTACGCTTTACCAGAGCAAAGTTCTCAGAGTGGTTATAAATCACGCTCTGTACAAAAAGGTACATCCAGTTTTAATGAGTTGCGCTTCGATGATAAGCCTGGTGAAGAGCACATTTATCTTCATGCTGAAAAACTGTTCCAAATGCTAGTTGAAGACTGTGTTGATATCGCCGTTGAAAACAGTAAAACCGAAAAAGTGACCAATGATGTTAATCAAGAGGTTGGTCAGAACGCGAGCTTGAAAGTAGGTAAAAACTTTTCGAATGAAACGGGTGAAGTACTGTCTTTTAATGCAGGAAAGAGCGTCGAGATCAAAGTAGGTGGTGCTTCTATTCAGATGTCTAGCTCTGGAGAAATCAATATCAAAGGTAATAAAATATCCATTAACGGCTCAGCTATTGCTCTTAAAGCTGGGCAAATTTCATTGAACTAAGGTGATTTAAAGTGGGTAAACCAGCCGCAATTTTGGGCAGCTTTCATCTTTGCCCTAAAAAAACAGGAAAGATACCGCATGTCGGTGGTCCCGTCGTTGTTGGTTCACCAAACGTAACGATTGGCGGGATACCTGCGGCAAGACAAGGCGACAAGCTTATTTGTATCGGTCCTCCGGATAGTATCTCAGCAGGTTCTTCTAGCGTAACAATCAACGGTAAACCAGCCGCGAGAGTCGGCGATTCAACGTCTCATGGTGGCAAAATTCTATCTGGTATGCCTACGGTTTTAATCGGAGGCTAGATGCCACTCGCATTTCAAACGCATCTTCTATCCTTTAATGGCCGTTCACACACCGTTCGCGAGATAGCTGATGATTCTTTTAGATTGTCCGAGGAAATCCGACCCCCTGACTTTGCTCAATCAATAGATGAGCATATATTAAGCCTCGTGCGCTCTGAGCGCGAGAGTCTTGAGCAAGCTGATATCAAGGAGAATCTCTGTGTTCTTTTACCATCTTCGGTGGACAAAAGTTTGCTTAAAGCATTGATAAGCGAGCTTTCTATTTTCGTTGACCAAACTGTCAATACTGAAATTTACTTTTATCCTTATGGCCAAGCTGCATTTTTGATGGCACTAAATCGGATAAATCGTGAAGTTAATGAAACGCAAGCGACTTGGATACTGGCTATAGAGGTTACGAGTGATGTAGAAGGGCATGTCAAACCTCAAAGCTCTATCATTTTAACCAAGTGTTTTTTTCGACATTCAGGTCTTGTGCCTGATGTTGTTCGAATTGATTTAGATGCCAAACAACAACGCATCGCCGTGGACAAAGTGTTTAAGCAATTAGGAGTAAGTTGTGAACATCCACTCAGTCAATTGTATTTATCCGTTAATGAGGAAGAACCGCAATGGTTAAACTCAATGCAATTCTTGTCTCCGTGGGTGACCGATCAAACTCAGTATCAATTTGTTGATATCAAACTTGGCGGATTGGGTGCATGTGGCGGCGTTTTAAAAGCGTTAGTGATTGATGAGCTTCAAAGAAGCAGCCCCTGCCCAGACTTTCACGTGTTGCAAGCCGACATCGAGTCAGATGGCTATGCGGTAGGAGTAATATACAATTGGCGTAGTGAATAGGTCTGGCTATTGCTTTTCCTTCTAGTAGCTGAGGTTTTAGTGATGCAAATGTTATGGGGGATTGACTCGAAACTGGCCCTTTAATGATGTTTGGACAATGACTAGGCGCAGCTTGCTTTTCAAAATAGCTTTGCTCACCGCGTTTTTACAGTGTTCTTCTCGCTTTCTGATTAAATAGCCAGCCATAGAACACAAACCACATGAAAAGCTGTTCGACTCAAGATATCCTTACCGAAATAAAATAACTTGAGTTTTGGCTTGTTCGAGATCCCACCCGTGACGCATTCCTTTTTATAAACGGTACATGGACTCTGACAGAAGCAAGCCTACTCATAGAATTGGCGGAAAGTGAATTCGAATGAAGTTTATCCACACCTCAGATTGGCATCTTGGTCGACAATTCCACAACGTATCACTACTCGAAGATCAACAAGCAGTACTCGAACAACTGATTAACTATATTGAACGCAACCCCGTCGATGCAGTTGTAGTGGCGGGAGATATCTATGACCGTTCGGTGCCACCAACGGTTGCAATAGAACTGTTAAATCGAGTCGTGAAACGCATTTGTACCGAGTTAGAAACACCAATGATATTGATATCTGGCAACCATGATGGTGCAGAAAGGTTAGGTTTCGGCTCAGAGCAAATGAAAAATGCAGGTCTCCATATTGTTAGCAACTTTGAAGAGATGCTCACTCCCATCATCATAAAAACGGACTCTGCGGACGAGGTCGCGTTTTATGGTATGCCTTATAACGACCCTGAACAGGTCAGGTTTGCCTACAAAGCCTCGGTATCCACTCATGATGAGGCTCATCAATTGCTTGTTGAGCAAATTAAAGAGCGCTTTATCTCTAAGCAAAAGCGCGTGCTCGTGAGTCACTGTTTTGTTGATGGGGCTATCGAGTCAGACTCTGAACGACCATTATCTATTGGTGGTTCTGATCGCGTGAGTCATGAACACTTCTTAGATTTTGACTACGTCGCACTTGGTCATTTGCATCAGCCTCAAAAGAAAGGCGCAGAGCATATCCGTTACTCTGGCTCTCTCATGAAGTATAGCTTTGGTGAACAGAACCAGAGAAAAGGTTTCACGTTAGTTGAACTGGACAAGAAAGGATTCGTTTCTGCAAAGCATATTGATCTTACGGCTCCTCATGAAATGCGTATTGTAGAGGGCGAGCTGGATAAAGTTATTGAGCAAGGGAAAACAGACCCCAAGAATGAAGATTATTTGTTAGTTCGTTTGATGGATAAACATGCGATTTTAAACCCAATGGAAAAACTTCGTTCAGTGTATCCAAACGTTTTACACCTTGAGAAACCTGGCATGTTAATTGGGGTAGAGCAGGAAATGGCGCAAGCAAAGTTGGCGCGAAGCGAAATTGATATGTTCCGAGATTTTTTTATTGAGGCGCAAGATAGCCAGTTGTCTAAAGAGCAAGAGCAAGCTGTTACTGACATTATTAAGCAATTATCACAGCAATAGGGACCAAAGATGAAACCAATTAAACTAACCATGCAAGCCTTTGGTCCGTTTGCAAAAACTGAAATCATTCATTTTGAGAAGCTTGGCAGTAACCCTCTATTTTTGATTAATGGTCCTACAGGTTCCGGTAAAACGTCGATCTTAGATGCCATTTGCTTCGCCCTTTATGGTGAAACCACAGGTAATGAGCGACAAGGTATTCAGATGCGGTGTGACTTATCCGCGCAAGACTTACCAACCGAAGTAGTTCTCGAATTTTCGTTACACGGCAAACAATACCGAGTTGTTCGATCCCCTGAGCAGGAAGCGCCCAAGGCCCGTGGTGAAGGGATGACGATTAAAAAGCACACTGCGGCTCTTTATGAACTCGGTGAGACTGAAACGCTTATCACCAGCAAGACGACTCAGGTTAAAACTGAAGTTAACAATATTATTGGCTTGAATGAAACTCAATTTCGTCAAGTTATGGTGTTGCCTCAAGGAAAATTCCGAGAACTGTTGCTTGCTAGCTCTAAAGAGCGTGAAGAAATTTTTGGCCAGCTCTTTCAAACTGACATATATAAAAAAATTGAGTACGCGCTCAAAGATAAAGCGAGTGCAATTAGTAAAGCGAAAGGCGAATTTGATAATCAAATTCGAGGTGCTTTACAAGTTGCAGAAGCGAGTTCTGAACAAGAACTATTAC
>NZ_WXWS01000239.1:0-4640 GCF_009904715.1 Vibrio sp. V42_P2S4T144
GACCTAACCTCTCCACCAGCAACCTTAGATAAGCCTGAAACCATTCAACCTCAAACTTTTATGCTGCGCGGAAAAGTGATCGTCGGTCACGAGAGCCAATACATCATGCCTTGCGGCAGCGACAAGCAATATTGGTTGCAACTATCACCACAACAAATGCAACGAGCAATTCAGTTAAATAACGAGCCTTACCAGACTATGTATGGCGAGGTTATCGGCCACCTCAACCCACCGGGCATCGATGGGTTTTCTGCTGATTTTGATGCTAACTTTGTCGTGGAACAAGTGAACTTCCTCACAACGGAAAATCCAAACCGTTGTCAGCAACCAAACAAACCAACTCGCGTGTTTGGTAATGAGCCTTCTTGGTCGGCAAGCTTTGAGGCTAATGGACTAACATTCCAGCAAATCGGCAAACAAACCACAAAATTAGCGATTAAAAGCAGTCAGCTTCAACCTCGCCAGCGCACTTATCAACTACAAGATGGTGAGCTTCGCTTAACAGAAAACCTCTGCTCAGACACAATGAGCGATTCTTTGTATGGCTGGAAAGCAACACTAAAACATGATGGCGAGACGTATCAAGGTTGTGGTATGGCTGCAAACGTCGATGCAACGCTTGGCTGGGCTAATACCTATGTCGCGACCTCAACTCAATCACAAGGTTTTGAAGTACAAATGACCTTAAACCCAGACCATAGCGCCACAACAAAATACCGTTACGCCAATGGACAAGCACCATTAATCGAGCGTGGTTACTGGCAACAGTTAAGTCCGTCTCAGGTTCAAGTTGTCATGACGCATCATCAACAGCAAAGGCTAATGTCAGAGCGACTGTTTACTCGAGAAGGCAATCAGCTCAAAGCGACCAAAGAAAAAGTCGGTAACTTGGTATACCCAATCGCCGATGGTGGTTTAGTCCTTTATCCTGCCACCGTTCGTGATGAAGGCATCATGCAACCAGCCGAAAAACGCACCAACAACCCCATCGGTAGTGCTGACGTCCCTTCTAGTGCAGAGTTTGATTCAAAAGTAGATGCCGCGGTGCGCAACTACTTCTTTATCCATCAAACCACCCCCAACAATAACCAATACCGTTGGCTAACTTACGACCTCAACAGCGATGGTAACGAAGAGCTATTGGTACAGTTGGATTGGTGTGGTTCCGGAGGCTGTACATTGCTGATATTTGAACATCACGAAAAGGAATGGCGATTTAATAGCCGCATTACACTAGTGCAAAGCCCGATTATGCTCGGCCAACAAACCTCTCATGGTTGGCGAGATCTGATTTTTAATGTCAGCGGTGGCGGAGCTAAAGCGGCTCAACACGTGATGCAATACACTGGGGTTAGCTACCCACTCAACCCAAGCATGGCGCCAACGGCAACGCCGAACCAAGTCAGTGGTGTGCGTCTGTTCTCTGATGGGATAAGCCCGGTGCGCGAAGGAGTTCGTCTGTAATGTCACAACCGTGTCCAACCTGCGGTTTTCAATTCAATTGTATGTGCTCGCTAATGCCGAAACTTACCAGTGAGCACAACATCCTGCTGTTAATGCATCCGAATGAACTGAAGCGTGATACTAATACCGGCCAGCTACTAGAGCAGTGCCAACTCAACATTGAGCGAGTAATCTGGGATCGCAAACAGCCACCAGCAGAATTGCTCACTCTATTAGCTGATCCGTCGCGGTATCCGGTGTTGCTCTTCCCCTGTGAAGAAAGTATCACACTCGAAGATGTGGTACTCCAAAGCCAGCAACAAACCAAAACTCCGCTGTTTATTATTTTGGATGCCACCTGGCAAGAGGCGCGCAAGATGATCAATAAGAGCCGTTGGTTAGAAGGTATCCCTACTATGGGATTGTCTGCGTCGGCGGACTCACAATATCAGCTGCGACGCAACCAACAACAAGGTAACTTGTGCACGTTTGAAGTCGCTGCACATTTGCTCGGGCAACTTGGAGAACAAAACAACCAACAACAAATGCAGCGCTTTTTTGCCCATTACCTCGCTCTGTTCCAAGCTGAAAAGAGTGGACACGCTCTTAAGCGTTAACCATTAAGCTCAGTAGAAGAACCAAACAAAAAACGCAGCCTACGCTGCGTTTTTTACGACAAGAAGTTTCACGTGAAACATCATTAAAACAGTCGAGTCGGCTCGCCAAGATAGTAACCCTGCAAATAATCCACCCCCATGTCTTGTGCAATGGTGCACACCTCCTGATTGTGGACGAACTCCGCCACCGTCTCCGCGTTAAACACCTGGCACAAACGCACCAACTGGGAAGCGATCTTGCGCTGTTTTAAGTCTTTATCAATATCACGAATCAAGCTGCCATCGAGCTTTATGACTTCTGGCTCCAACTTTAGGATTTCATCGATATTCGAATAGCCGGACCCAAAGTCATCAACAATGATACGCGCCCCTAAGCTTCTAAAATGACTGCACACTTCTATCATTCGGCCGTAGTCTTTGATCTGCTCAGATTCCAGCACTTCTAAACCAATTCGCCTTGGGTCATTTAGCTGGCTAATTTCATGCTCTAAAAGCATTAAAGTTTTATCACTGAGCAAATCTTGCGGCGATAAGTTTATAGAAAAGTCACCTTGCTTATCTCGCATATAATGCAACGTAGAATGAATCATGTGCCGACTTAGTCGAGTGTAAAGATGTGTATCAGAGATAATTGGCAGAAAACGCCCTGGCGCAATCACCGTTCCATCGGCTTCCAGAATACGAACCAAACATTCTTGGCTTGCCAATTTGTGGCTACCCGCATGCACAATAGGTTGGCTATAAGTGATGATATTCTGTTTGAGAATGGCTCTACTGACGCAACTTAGCCATCCAAGTTGCTCTTTACGCACATCCTCACTGACTTCAATATCTTTCGCATTACAGATATGGGTATTACTGCGTACACCGGAGCGCCTCGCTTCGATGCCTTTGAGTAAGAGCTCATCTACTGAAGCGGATGGAAAATCTCGACGACTCACTAAGCCGCCGCATAGCGAGATAGAAAGATAATCTATTTCACGTAGGCCAATTGGCTCAAAATTAGTTTGTTCTACCGCGTCAGCAAAACGCGTAAAGTGCTGTTTGATGGTCTCGCTGCTTTGATCAGCTTTAAATATGAACGCCCATTCACCAACCCCAATACTATAAAGCTGCAAAGCCGTTGGCATGCCGAAACGCTTTCGTAGTCGATTCGTAAAGTGCATTGAGAGATCTTTGAGTAATTGATCTCCCACTCGGTAGCCGTATTTTTCGTTGATATGACTAAAGTTAAGTAGCTTTAGAGTCAACAAATGCTCATCCAAATCGATGTTACTCAGCCGCTCTTGCAATGCGACCCGGTTTTGTAATCCCGTGCGACTGTCGCGTCGATAGCTTTCTTGTAACTTGCGCGTTTGGCGATCGAGTTGATATCCCATATGCGCGTTCATATGGTTGAGATCGCCGATCGCATTTCGAATCAAGCTAAACAGCGGTGAAATAGAGGAGCTAACGGGCGACTTAGGCAAGTTCAATGTTTGCACTTCGTCTCCCTCTCGCATCGCTAAATACGTCAGGCTGTGATGAAGAATTTCGGGCTGACCAATACCACCATGCAGCTCCCCCATACAGTAACTACCAAACGTCGTCGCAATATCTTTGAATGCTTGGACTTCGTCGCTGCTGTCAATAAAGTCTAACCGTGACGCGCAGTTAAAAATCATCACGACTTCAGGTTGGTGCATGGCTAACTCAACCACACCATGCCGCACTTGCTCGAGCGTTAACGAGGGATGGTTATAGCAAAATTGCACTTCGTCACCAAGACACCAGGGCCTGTCGAAGCTCATACTGCCATCAGCGTGTAGCTCCGTTACCGTACAAACTTCCTTTCGCCCTAAGCTTTCTCGATACAAAGGAAAGCTGAGCAGTTGACTCAGCGTCACGTCATGGCCATCCGCCAAGTAACGCTTGTATACGTCCAGCGCTTTCTTCTCACCTAAACAATACAAGCGCGTTCCTTTTGCATGAGTGACTTTGTGTGGCATGCCAATCGGGTTCCACTCCGAATACGCATCAGTCCATAGCTTCAAAGTATCACTGTGCAAAGCTACGGCAACCACAGCGTTATCGTAAACTCGGTTTTGATATAGCACCCAGCAGCCATCGTCAATACTCTGCGCCAACCCTCCAGAAATCACTACTTCTTCACTGGCGAAGGTTTGAAACAAGGGATAGTCACGTCGTTCAATTTGCACAGCAAAGCTGAGGATCACCTGTGAATTATGCTGCATTAGAAGAGAGCGCTTGAGCTCCCCGCCATCAATGTCAGGGGAGTAAGAGTATGTTTGTACCGCAGAAGTCAGCGTGGTTTGCTCAAATTCAATCACACTCACTAGGCAACCAGAGGTAAATATCTCCCCTTCCAGAATTACATTACGCGTACTATGCCCCATAACATGAGCATTCGGCAGCGACGACAAAACGGCGTCTGCAAGTGTGGTCGTAAATTCGCGCGATTGCGTCGACAATATTTGTACTAAATATTGTTTATCTGAGGAAATTGGAAAAGTGACTAAAAAGTCATTCAGTTGACTGACATCGTGAACCAGTTTTGAAAAAGCTCGCATGGACCTACCA
>NZ_WXWS01000221.1:0-6668 GCF_009904715.1 Vibrio sp. V42_P2S4T144
CTTTTACAGGCCCCTCATACTTCAAAGTTTTCATGATTTATTCAATAACTTTTCATTACTCACTAGCCAAAAATATACACAAAAGATATAACACCTGCGCGAGACAACAAGATCTCATTAGCTGTAAACCCAGGAACGACAAATGAAAACAATTCAACGCAGTGTGCTAGCTATCTCCCTACTTGGCTTGATAGCGGGGTGTCAGTTGACCGCCAGTGAGCCACTTCAACCTACGGCGAATCAAGACATCATCGAATCAGCCAAAAATGAACTGGATGGTATTGAAGAACTAGAAGTCAGTGACGAGGGTGTTATTACCTTTACTCAGCGTCTAAGAACGCCAGGAACCTACTGGATTCCAGCGAGAATTAAAGAACTCAGCTACGATATATCATGCGTACAGCTTAGTTACTTCATTGATAGAGGCATGGTTGTGAAGTCTGCCTTTCTAGGGGCTCGAGGACGTGTTGAATATTACGACATGGAACGCTGTATGAAAGACACACCATTTCAGTAATACAGGCATAAAAAAAGCTCCACCAAAGTGGAGCTTTTTCGTATTCGTTCTTAGCAACTATGGGCGAGCTACAAAACCTACTGCTTCGTATGCTTTCTTAAGCGTTTCAGCCGCTCGTGCCGAGGCTTTCTCAGCGCCTTGCTGCATTACCTCGTCCATGTAAGCACGATCAGCGCGAATACGGTGATATTCTGCTTGAATTGGCTCAAGCATTGCTACAACTGCCTCACCAACATCTTTCTTAAATGGGCCATACATTTCTACGCCTTGGTACTTCGCTTCAATCTCTTCGAAGCTCATACCTGTCGCCGCGGAGTACAGACCCATTAGGTTAGCAATGCCCGCCTTGTTCTCGATATCATGACGGATACTTGGTGGCGTTTCGGTATCGGTTTGCGCTTTGTTGATCTTCTTAAGGATCGACTTAGGCTCTTCCAGCAGCGTGATAACGTTCTTACGGTTGTCATCAGATTTAGACATCTTCTTCGTTGCGTCTTGAAGGCTCATTACACGCGCATTTACTGTCGGAATGTAAGGCTCTGGAACTTGGAAGATTGGCTGCTCTGGCGAGTAAATATTGTTGAAACGCGTTGCGATATCGCGCGCTAATTCTAGATGTTGCTTCTGGTCACTGCCTACAGGTACTTGGTGTGCACCGTAAAGCAAAATGTCAGCCGCCATCAACACCGGGTAGTCAAATAGACCGACGTTTACGTCATTCGCGTAACGTGCCGATTTGTCTTTAAACTGAGTCATACGGCTCAGCTCACCCATTTGAGTGTAGCAGTTAAGAAGCCAACCTAATTGAGCATGCTCTGGTACATGTGACTGAACAAATAGCGTGCTCTTCTTCGGGTCAACACCAACTGCCAGACAAATTGCCAGTGCGTCTAGAGTTGCTTCATGCAGCGCTTTAGGGTCCTGACGAACCGTAATCGCGTGAAGGTCTACCACACAATATTGGCAATCATAATCGTCTTGCATCTGCTGCCATTGACGTAGAGCACCCAAGTAGTTACCGATACTTAGTTCACCTGAAGGTTGAACACCACTCAATACAATGGGTTTGCTCATTAGAATGATTCCTTTGACTTCTTAATCTAATTAAATGAAAAAAACCGTGCAGTAATAGGTGCACGGTTTACTCAGTGTACTCATTAACGAGTATTTTGGAAGCTCTTTTGTAGCCGTTATGCAGAAACCGCTACAACGTCCAATAATTCTGCCAAACTGTCAGCGACGAAATCTGGATTTGATGCTGAAATAGGTTCACCGTGGTTATAACCATATGTCAGACCAAATGAGGCACAGCCTGCATTCTTTGCTGCGAGAATATCGTTTTTCGAGTCGCCAACCATCAGCATTTCACTTGGTTGGATTTGGTGCTTTTCCATCAACCAGTTCAATGCTACTGGGTTTGGTTTTTTCTCTGGGAATGCATCACCGCCAAGGACATCAACGAAGTATTTTGCGATGTCGTGCTTTTCCAAAACGTCAGGCACAAACTTTGAAGGTTTGTTGGTCACCAACGCCATAACAAAGCCCGCTTTGTGCAGCTCTGCTAGTGTCTCTTTTACCGTTGGGTAAAGATGACTTAGCTTGTGACCGCTTTGCTCGTAGTAATCATCAAACAATACACGCGCTTTAGCACGAAGCTCTTCACTCAGCTCCGGGTTGATGGTCAGGCTTTGGCTTAATGAGCGACCAATAAGCACGTCTGCGCCGTTACCCACGTAATCACGAACTTGTTCTTCTGAAACCGATGGAAAGCCAAGCGCCTGTACTGCTTGGTCTGCCGCGACAGCTAGATCGGGCACGCTATCAAGCAAAGTACCATCTAGATCGAAGGCGATGAATTTAATGTCTTGTTGAGTCATAACTTCCCTGAGGATTTTTATTTATAAATCGGTGAAAACGACAAAGGATGGCACCCCATCCTTTGTTTTTATCATTATGTCTGATTCTACAGTAACTGTTTGTTTCGTCGTTACTTTGCAGCAATACGCTGACGAACTGCCTCAAACAAACAGATGCCGGATGCCACAGATACGTTCAAGCTTGAAACGCTACCAGCCATTGGGATCTTAATCAAATCGTCGCAGGTTTCACGAGTCAGACGACGCATACCGTCACCTTCAGCCCCCATTACGATAGCAAGAGGTCCAGTCAGTTTGGCTTGGTAGATGTCGTGCGTTGCTTCACCCGCAGTACCAACAAACCAGATGCCTTTCTCTTGCAATGTACGCATAGTACGAGCCAAGTTAGTCACTCGGATCAATGGTACGACTTCAGCTGCACCACAAGCGACTTTACTTACCGTCGCATTCATTGGCGCAGAACGATCTTTCGGTACGATGATCGCCGCAGCACCTGCCGCATCTGCGTTACGTAAACACGCACCAAGATTGTGTGGATCGGTCACGCCGTCTAACACTAAGAGCAGTGGTGATTCGTGCTTTGCAAGGATGTCATCAATATCGTTCTCATTCAGCTGCTTCGCTGGTTTCACACGAGCGATGATGCCTTGGTGATTTGCACCGCGTGCTTTGTCATCCAAGGTTTTACGTGTCATCTGCTGAATAGAAACACCACAAACCTGAAGATCATTTAGGATTGGCATTAGGCGATCATCTTGACGACCTTTTAAAACGTACGCCTCGATAAAACGCTCTGGTTCGCGCTCCAATACCGCCTTCACTGCGTGAATGCCGTAGATAAATTCGTTACTCATTGTTTAACCTGTTGTTCTGGTCGTATTGCCTGCGCCAACCGAGTTTGAACTAAGTTGGCGCTTCAACCTACTGCGCTTCTTTTTTAGTGCGCTTGGTTTTCTTCGGCTTACTGTGCGGCTTCTTTTTACGTGCTTTTTTCACTTTAGGCTTCTCGTTGCCTTCGGCGTCACCACGTTTTGGGCCATTACGCTTACTCGTTGCGCCCGTTTCTTCTGGGCGTTTAGTTGGCTCTATCGCAGGAATTGCACGAGCCGCGCCACCTTCTTTCGATGAAGAGCGAGTCGCAGCGCGTTTTTTATCTTTCGCTTTGCGTTTTGCTTCCGCTGCGCGTTTCTTCGCAGTCTTACCTTCGCCGCGTAGCTTACGACTTGTTTCGACCAATTCAAAGTCAATTTGCTTGTCATCGAGGTTAACAGCCAGTACTTTTACTTTTACTGCATCACCTAAGCGGTAGATGTTACCGAAACTTTCACCAATAAGTCGTTGACCAATCGGGTCAAATTGATAGTAGTCGTTCGCAAGGGTAGAAATATGTACCAAACCATCGATGTGCAAATCCGTTAAACGTACAAAGAAGCCAAAGCTAGTGACATTAGCGATAACACCGTCTAGTTCGTCACCGACGTGGTCTTGCATATATTCACACTTCAGCCAATCCGCAACATCACGTGTTGCATCATCAGCACGGCGCTCTGTCATCGAACATTGTTCGCCGTAAAAATCCATGTCGTCAAACGAGTAATGATAGCCACCTGTTGGTGTCCAGCGATCTTGATTACGACCTTCTTCTTTAGCAATCAGATACTTGATTGCACGGTGAAGTAACAAGTCAGGGTAACGACGAATTGGCGACGTAAAGTGCGCATAGCGTTTCAATGCCAACCCAAAGTGCCCCGCGTTATCTGCGTTGTATACCGCTTGCTTCATTGAGCGTAGCAGCATGGTCTGAATCAACTCTTGATCTTGACGCCCGGAGATTTGACGTGCGAGATCAGCATAGTCCGTTGGTGAAGGCTCTAAACCACCTTTTAGCTCAAGACCAAGTTCACTTAAGAAGTCACGGAAACCTTGCAGGCGTAATTCACCTGGAGATTCGTGGATACGATAAAGCGCGGGCTCTTTCGCTTTTTCTACCAGCGATGCCGAAGCAATGTTGGCTAAAATCATACATTCTTCGATGATCTTATGCGCGTCATTACGAATTACTGGCTCAATGCTTTCGATTTTACGTTCCGCATTGAAAATAAATTTGGTTTCAACGGTTTCAAATTCGATTGCACCGCGTTGATCTCGTGCTTCTTTCAGCACTTTGTACATCTTGTGCAACTCTTCTAGATGAGAAACAAGCGGCTGGTAGCGCTCACGTAGTTCTTCATCCCCTTCTAGAATCGCGCTCACTTTGCTATATGTGAGACGAGCGTGCGAGTTCATCACCGCCTCGTAATGCTTGTAACCAGACAGCTTACCTGTATCGGAAATGGTCATTTCGCACACCATACACAAGCGATCTACTTGCGGGTTAAGCGAACATAGACCGTTCGACAGTACTTCTGGCAACATTGGCACAACTTGCGAAGGGAAATATACTGAGTTACCACGATTGATCGCTTCTTTGTCCAACGCAGAGTCAGGACGAACGTAGTAACTGACGTCAGCAATCGCTACCCATAAACGCCAACCACCTTCTTTGTTCTTTTCACAGTAAACGGCATCATCAAAGTCTCGTGCGTCTTCGCCGTCAATGGTCACTAGTGGCAAATCACGTAGATCCACACGACCAACTTTCGCTTCTTCTGGTACTTCTTCGCCTAAGTTTTCGATTTGTTTATCGACGGCTTCTGGCCATTCGTGAGGGATTTGGTGTGTACGAATCGCAATTTGTGTTTCCATACCTGGTGCCATGTTTTCACCAAGGACTTCAACCACTTTACCCATCATGCCGCGTGAGCGTGAGCCACGATCAGTAATTTCAATTACGACTACGTTACCCATGCGTGCACCCGCTTTGTGCTCATTTGGGATCAGGATATCTTGGCTGATACGCGAGTCATCTGGGACAACATAGGAGTATCCATATTCAAGGAAGAAACGACCAACGATTTGATCATTGCGCTCCTCTAGCACACGCACCAAACGTCCTTCACGGCGGCCGCGCTTGCTGTTGTCTGTCGGTTGCACTAAGACAAAATCACCGTGGATGATGTTCTTCATCTGATGGTGCGGTAACAGAATATCATCATCCTTGCCGACGCTGCCTTCTGGACGTACCCAACCATGGCCATCACGATGACCAATCACGTAACCTTTCACCATTTCAAGTTTTTCAGGCAATGCATAGCACTGACGGCGGGTAAACACCAGTTGGCCATCTCGCTCCATCGCACGTAGCCGACGACGCAACCCTTCGTATTGCTCTTCGCCCTCAAGCTTTAGTGCCTCAAACAAGTCGTTACGATTCATTGGAACGCCCGCTTGCTCTAGAAACTCGATGATAAACTCTCGGCTTGGAATTGGATTTTCGTAATTTTTGGATTCACGATCTGCAAAAGGATCGTTTGGAATATTGTCTGACATAGGCACGCCTATCTAGCAAGGAAGGTATATGGCTAGTATATCTGAGTCTCTCGATAAGCTACAGAATTGCTTTGAAAAAAGAATGATCGAGATCGACTCTAGGCATGCAAATGAGTTAAGGACGAGCCAGCAAGATCAAAAGTTCAGAATTGTCACTGAGCAAGGATTCAATCGTGCAGTCATCCAACTCCGCCAGAAAGGCACTTTTTGCTTTCGCCAATTTATCTTTGAGGCGGCAAGCAGGGGTAATATGGCAAAAATCCACACCACAGTTGACTAAATCTAACGGCTCTAAATCGCGCACAACACCACCGACTGTGATTTCAGACGCTGGCTTCATCAGCCGGATACCACCGTTTTTTCCGCGCACGGTATGGACATAACCCAACTGCCCTAACCGATTGATAACTTTAACCATATGGTTGCGCGACACACCAAATAAATCCGTCACTTCGGTAATGCTGGTTAACTCATCTTCCGGCAACGAAGCCAAGAAAATTAAGGTTCTCAACGCATAATCAGTGAAACTAGTTAACTGCATATTCTCTCCCAAAGTGCGACTCAATAACCCGCTGGTGATGCTAAAACCCCAAACTTGAGCTATCGATAAAAGTGTAAATCTTTTCTTGATCGAAAGATACATTTGAGATACAACTTTAAACATGCATTATAAATACAACTTAAAGTAGGAAGCCCTTATGCTCAGCAATCAAACTATCGAGATCGTCAAAGCGACCGCACCACTCATCGCCGAAACAGGACCAAAACTGACCGCGCACTTTTACGAGCGTATGTTTACTCATAACCCTGAGTTGAAAGATATTTTTAACATGAGTAACCAGCGT
>NZ_WXWS01000284.1:0-4605 GCF_009904715.1 Vibrio sp. V42_P2S4T144
CTCCAAAGCACCACTTGGAGCGTTTTACTTCGTCAGGTACTTTCCCCAAGTACTCAATAACATAACCAATACAAAAAACGCGTACGGAGACTTTATGCGCTTAAATAAAACCTTACTATCACTGACTATCGCTGCTGCAATCGCGGTTCCTGTAATGCAAGCTACTGCTGCTCCTCTGCAAATTAGCAATACAGCAGCAAAAGCAGAGCAAGTTCAAAGTGCTAACGCTTGGCTAGAAATAAACTTAGGTCAGTTCCGCGATAATATTGAGCAGTTTAAATCGCACATGGATGGCAAAACGAAAATCTGCGCCGTGATGAAAGCCGACGCATACGGTAATGGTATCGCAGGCCTGATGCCGACTATTATCGAACAACAAATTCCTTGCGTTGCCGTTGCAAGTAACGCCGAAGCACAAACTGTTCGCGACAGTGGCTTTAAAGGCCAACTCATGCGTGTACGCTCAGCGGATATTGGCGAGATTGAAGCCGCAATCGACCTAAATGTCGAAGAGTTGATAGGCACAGCAGAGCAAGCTAAAGCACTGTCTAAACTAGCCGAGAAAGCTGGTAAAGAACTCAAAGTTCACCTTGCTCTTAACGACGGTGGTATGGGACGTAATGGTGTTGATATGACGACAGAAGCGGGCAAGAAAGAAGCGCTAGAAATCGCTCAACAAGCTGGCGTTAATATTGTTGGTATCATGACTCATTTCCCTAACTACAATGCAGACGACGTGCGCCAAAAGTTAGCTTCATTCAAAGACAGTTCTGCATGGCTGATTAAAGAAGCGAATCTAAAACGCGACAACATTTTACTGCACGTAGCAAACTCTTACACCGCGCTTAATGTTCCTGAGGCCCAGCTTGATATGGTTCGTCCTGGTGGCGTTTTATACGGAGACTTACCAACTAACCCTGAGTACCCTTCTATCGTGTCTTTCAAAACACGCGTGGCATCCGTTCACCACCTGCCAAAAAATAGCACAGTCGGTTACGACAGCAGCTACACAACAAGCAAAGAAAGCTTAATGGCGAACATTCCTGTTGGTTACTCTGATGGCTATCCACGAAAAATGGGGAATACAGCAGAAGTTCTGATCAATGGCCAACGTGCAAAAGTTGCGGGCGTTGCTTCAATGAACACCACAATGGTAGATGTTACAGGTATCAAAGATGTTGAGCCTGGTTCTGAAGTTGTTTTGTTTGGCTCCCAACAAGGCAAAACGATTTCAGCTGCTGAGATGGAAAAACACGCAGAAGTCATCTTCCCTGAACTATATACGGTTTGGGGAAGCGCGAACCCTCGTGTCTACGTAAAATAAACCTACTAAGTTATTCGTAACAGAGCGAAAAAGCGAGCCTGGTGCTCGCTTTCTTTCTTATCTACTAATTTGTACTAGCTCGTGATTCTATCAATTAAACAGAGCTTACTATTTCTGTTGTTTTACTCTTCTTTAGCACTACCAAGTGCGACTCTCTACACTCTGTTTCTTAAAGCCGCTTGGATGGCTCATTTTTATATAGCACTTAGTGTTTGAAAGCCCCTCTAATTGATGTTAAACATGAAGTTTACAAAAGAATAACAAACACACTCGTATGGCACTGCCCCTTTGCCTGCTAGCTAGGTATCTCTATGACAGAAAATACTCAACATCTTCAACGCTCCTCCACTGAGTTGCACGAATTTAATCGGCTTGACGTCTGGAACGGCTTCACCCAACTTTTACCTCTCTCTATGTTCGTGGTCATATTTGGCCTCGCTTTCGGTGTTGCTGCCGTACAGACTGGACTAGATGTATTTCCCACTATGTTGATGAGCACACTGGTCTTCGCCGGTGCTTCACAATTTGCCACGTTAGAAATGTGGGGAGCAGAAGTCCCTCTCATTCCAGTTCTTATTACTGTATTTGCTATTAATGCTCGTCACCTCTTGATGGGAGCCACACTTTATCCATGGTTACGACAACTCCCACCAACAAAACGTTACGGTGTAATGCTGGTTGCATCAGACGCCAACTGGGCAATGGCACTCAATGCATTTGGTAGAAAAGAACCAGGCTTTGGCTTGCTTGTTGGTGGCGGCTTAGCGATGTGGTCTTTTTGGATTGTGGGCACCTGGATCGGCATTTATTTTGGTAGCGCAATCAAAGATCCGGTGGGCCTCGGGCTCGATATGGTTATGGGATGCTTCCTGCTGTCTATGGTGGTGGCTGGGCCGAAAGACTTAAGAATCTTTGCAATTTGGGCCATAGCAGCAGCCTCTTCTATGTTGGCGTATTGGTATTTGCCAGAGAATAGCCACGTAGTGGTTGGCGCCATTACTGGCGGAGTATTGGGTGCTTGTTGGAAGGAGAAGAAAGCATGAACATCGAAACAACCATAGGTGGCACACTGGTTATCATCATCGCTATGGCGTTAGTCACGCTCATAACCCGCTGGGGCGGAGTGTATGTTATGTCATTCATTCCAATTAGCGAACGGGTTCAACGTTTCATTACTGCGATGTCAGGCTCCGTACTGGTTGCCCTTTTAGCTCCGCTAGCAGTAGAGGGTGATAATGGTGCTAGAGCAGCACTGTTTTCTACTGCTGTTGTCATGTTCATCGTGAAAAAGCCTCTACCAGCAATTGCAGCAGGCATCATCGCCGCCGCCGCGGTACGTGCTCTTTAGTCGCTGTTTCAACGCCGATACCAGTCATCAATAAAAGACCCAAAACACAAAGCCCTGATGTCACAAGTGTCATCAGGGCTTATCTTATGCTCATCATTTGAACGATGAACAACGATTATTAATCATAGTGAGACAGCACATTACGCACAGCAGTTACAATTGCGCTTATATTTGTCCATTTTACCAATACCAGGGTTAAAGGTATTGGTTGGGTCTAATTCGTGGTAAAACTTCTGCAACGAGTTTTCGGCTTCATACAAGTGACCCACATTATGTTCTGCTGGGTATTTGGCACCACGGCTATTGAGGTGCTCTAGCATCAGCTTTTTCATCAACTTCGTGTCAGTCCCTTTTTTGAAAATGTAATCTTGATGGAAGACGTAACACATAAAGTGACCATAATAGAGCGCTTGAACAAGGTTCTTACTCACCTCTTCAGGCAAAGTTTCTAGCCACTCTTCATCATTGCGTCGCAATGCGATATCAAGTGCAACGATGTCTTCTACGTCTTTTCGATGAATCGTCTCGTACCGAATTGCTGCACCAGCGGCTGCAAAGCGATGTAAATAAGCTTTTTTACCTTCTTCCGGCGTACACTCGAAGAAATCACAGTCGTCTTCAACAGCCCAAACTTCTTTGAGGTATTTTTGTGCTTCAGCAATACCACCATCACTCATTTTCAATACCAGGTGATGCTCATACTTGTCACGGAAATCCAGCATTCGCTCTGGTAAATGTTGTGGGAACAACTTGCTCGCGTAGTACAAAATGGTGTCTGGCAGATATTTACTGACAAACGGGATGCGCTCTAAGAAGTTTTCTACCTTAGCTTTAAGTGCGAACATTTTTGGCAGCTTATCTGTGCCTAACAAGTCGATGGATAAGAACACATCCTTGCCGTACTTCTCTGCCATGTTGAAGATATCTCGATGCAAGTATTCTCCCATCTCAGGCAAGTCATCAAACGTAGATAAGAAGTCTTTTCGCAACTTCGTTAGTTTCGCAGGGTCATTGGTGCCAAGGTAAAAAACCTGCTCTTTTTCGGGTACTGGGTAGCTGTCAACCCGAACGGCAAAAACACCCAACTTGCCAGCACAGCCACTGGCTTCAAATAATCGGCGTTCATCGGCATTAAAGCGAGAAGGAATGTCAGAAGTCACGTCTCGAACACGTTCATCGTATTCTTTGTCTGATGCCATTCGCTCATCATGAATGATCTTCGCTGGGTCAAAGTTCCCTTCTTGCAGGTT
Organism: Vibrio sp. V42_P2S4T144; assembly: GCF_009904715.1. Taxonomy (NCBI): domain Bacteria; kingdom Pseudomonadati; phylum Pseudomonadota; class Gammaproteobacteria; order Vibrionales; family Vibrionaceae; genus Vibrio; species Vibrio sp. V42_P2S4T144. Next base: position 3,923 of record NZ_WXWS01000284.1, read on the forward strand.
TGTAAGAATTTCTTCTGGCGTTTCACCTAATCCTTCAATACCAAGGTGGTTCACCAAATGTAACTGGCCTTGCTTATCGACCTGCGCGTAGATCGCCAGTTCCGTATAAGCAGGACCACGCTTAACTAGCGCACCGCCTGAGTTATTAGCGATACCACCGACCACAGTGGCACCTAGCGATGAAGAGCCGATGATAGAATGCGGTGCTCGGTTCACTGCCTTCAACTCTTTCTCCAAAGAGTGTAAGCTCGCACCAGGCAAGCAAACCGCCTGCTTACCGCCATCTAATAAGTGAATCTTCTTGATTTTGGTAATATTGATCACAACCACATCGCGATCATAATCATTACCACTCGGAGCCGAGCCCTCTGTTAAACCTGTTTTAGCCGCCTGCATGATAATGATGCAGTTTGCTTCAACACACTGTTTAATAATCTTCCATTGTTCTAGAAGAGTGTTAGGAAACACGATAGCAAGCGCATTACCACTACCCGAACGAAACCCCGAGCGGTAATATTTCGTTTTAACCTCGTCGGTTAGAACATTTTCTTCCCCAACGATGGCTTTAAATTCTTCAATCAGCTGCTTTTGTTTCATATCCGTATCTCTAGTTATTGTACTTAGCTCACAACACCGCTTAGCGGCAGGCATGGCGTTTGAGCCACTATAAGCAGTCCATTTCC
>NZ_WXWS01000398.1:0-4591 GCF_009904715.1 Vibrio sp. V42_P2S4T144
GGTTACTACGTAAAAATTATGTTTCTAACACCTTATTTTTCAAACACTAATCACCAGTTTCAGTTCACTCGCGAACAAGCAAGCCACTTTGCAAAACGTGTCGCAGGTGACTACAACCCAATTCATGATGAAGACAACAAACGCTTTTGTGTCCCTGGAGATTTACTTTTCGCTGTGCTTCTTAGTAAAGAAGGCGTTAGCCAAAAGATGCGTTTTAACTTCTCTGGCATGGTAAACGATGGTGTAGCACTTCATATTGAAAATAAGTGTGACAAAGAAAGCGCTGTTGTTGACGAGGCAGGTAAAGAATACTTACACATGTCCCGTGAAGGTGAAACTAACCACGATCCGGCATTTATTGAGCATGTAGTGACAAATTACGTGCAATTTTCTGGTATGAACTTCCCTCACATCATGGTTCCTCTTATGGAAGAGAAGCAAATGATGATTAACTGCCAGCGTCCATTAGTTATTTATGAAAGCATGGAAGTCGAATTTTCACGCTTAGACCTTACGCATCCAGAGGTGGATTTCACTGGCGCAACATTCGACGTAGAAGGAAAACGAGGTGTAGTCACCTTAAACTTTGCGTTTAAAGAAGACGGTGAAGTCGTTGGCAAAGGTATTAAGCGCATGGTTGCAAGTGGCTTGAAGCCATATGACCAAGAAGCGGTTGACGACCTTGTACGCCGCTTTAATGAACGTAAGGATGCATTCCTAGCAAAGTTCGTTAAGGCAGCCTAGTCGACTGCCCTATCAGAAGCGCACAAAAAACGTGTTTACTAAAAGAAAGCCCAACGTCGACCGTTGGGCTTTCTTTTTATGTCTCATCCAAACAAAACTAAACGCAATGCTTAGAGCCAACGACGAACATGATTTTTATAATCCACATACTCCTCACCAAACAATCGCTCTAGAACGCGTTCCTCAGGCTTGATTTGAAACCGATTCATATAACTGACAAATGTCACGCCACAAAGTACCACACTCAAGTGCTGCCACCACAAACCAGTTGCTATGATTAGAAGCAATAATGCCGTGTACATAGGGTTGCGTGAAAAGGCAAACACACCAGTTATTACAACAGAAGATGCCGCTTCAGGTTTTACTGGGTTTACTGTGGTTTTTACTTTGCGAAATTCATACACGCCAGCAATGCCCATGTAGCCAGACAACAAAGTTAATACACCTACTACAAATTCAACAAAGGGTACTCGAATATTCATGCTCGGCGTCAAAACTTTAAGTCCGTACATCAAAAGTATGACCAACAAAAACACCACAACAGGTGGGACTTTGAGTTCAAGTTTTTTCAAGATTCATATCCTTTGAAAAGGTCTAAATACGGTTTCTAAAAAGCCCAGTAAAACTGGGCTTGATTTAGTCCGATTACAACAAAGTTAACAATGCCTGAACGGGATGCTTGGGCTTCGTTCCTTCAAAGCGTTTAACTTGGCTGCGGCAAGAATAGCCTGTAATCAAACATCTCTCGTTATCCAACTTATCTAAGCTCGGCTTCCAGCTTAAATTGTAAATGTCTTTCGACATCGACAACTTATCAACCTCATGACCAAACGTACCCGCCATACCACAACAACCAACAGGTACCGTATTCAAAACTGCACCAAAGTGAGCAAAAATAGCGCCCCACTCTTTTTCCGCATTTGGCATTTTGGTTTTCTCAGTACAGTGAGCAAACAGATACCAAGGTTCCTGCGCCTTATGCTCTCCGCTTTCAAACGCTTCTAGTCTTGGGTAAAGCCATTCGTGGGCTGTTAGTACATCGAAATTACCTCGCTTACTGCCAAGCACTTCAGCGTATTCATCTCGATAACACAGCACCAAAGCAGGATCGACGCCAACTAATGGGATATCCAAATCCGCTACCATCGCCAAGAACTTCGCTGTGTCGGCTGCTGTGTCCTTAAACTGACGTAAAAACCCTTTAATGTGTTGTGCTTTACCATTCGGCTTAAACGGCAGAAGCACCGGATTCATACCCAGCTTTTTCAATAACTTAACGAAGTCTTCAACGACATCAGCGTCGTAGTAACTAGTGAATGGGTCTTGAACAATTAAAACATGCTTGCTCTTTTCAGACGAAGACAAACCACTGAGCGCTTGCAGATCATAAGGCTTTGTCAGCGACTCTACTCGTTGTTTCAAGGTGGGTACTGATAACAACGGCGCATCGACATACCCGACCGTAGATGCCGTTAAACTTTTCACCCACGACTGCTTCAAAACACCATTTACGACACCTGGCGCTTTTGCCATCATCGGCAGCATAGTTTCAATGTTCGCAACCAGATAGTCTTTTGCAGGACGTTGATAACGAGAGTGATAGATGTTTAAAAAGCGTGAGCGAAAGCTCGGAACATCGACTTTAATCGGACACTGACTCGCACACGCTTTACACGCCAAACAACCATTCATCGCTTCATACACTTCGTGAGAGAAGTCATACTCGTGACGACGATTGATAGAATGACGTACGCGGTCAATCATGGTTTTGATTGATGTTTTGTTTTCTAGTGTTTGCTTTTCTAAGTCAAGAATATCAATGCCTTGCTCAGTAAGCTGACGCAACCACTCACGAACCAAACCTGCACGACCTTTTGGTGAATGACGACGATCGGCTGTTACTTTCATCGATGGACACATTGGCGAGCTGGTATCATAGTTAAAACACAAACCGTTACCGTTACATTCCATCGCTTGTTTAAAGCTGTCACGTACTTGAACGTCAATCTGACGGTCATAGTAACCACGTTTGGTATCGGTAACTTTGACAAGCTCTGCATCACTATCCAGCGGTGTACAGATTTTGCCCGGGTTCATTTTGTTGTGTGGATCGAATGCCGCTTTCACACGTCTCAGTTCAGTAAACAACTCGTCGCCGAAAAACTCAGGGCCATATTCTGAACGGAAACCTTTGCCGTGTTCACCCCACATCAAACCGCCGTATTTCGCCACCAGCTTGACCACTTCATCAGACACTTCGTGCATCAATGCTTCTTGGTGCGGGTCACACAAATCCAACGCAGGACGTACGTGAAGCACCCCAGCATCGACGTGACCAAACATGCCGTAATTCAGAGACTTGCTGTCTAACAGTTCTCGAAACTCTACAATAAAGTCCGCCAGGTTTTCTGGTGGCACACAGGTATCTTCAGCGAATGCGACCGGTTTAGCACGACCTTTTGCTGCGCCTAACAAACCCACCGCTTTTTTACGCATGTTGTAAATACGCCCAATGCTCGCTACATCGTTACAAACTTGGTAGCCGATAATGCCCGCTTCTTCTGTTTCCAACATGGTATCGAGCTTGGCGGTCAACGCTGCAACCTGAGCAGCAACTTCCTCTTCGTCCTGACCTGCGTATTCCACCATGTTGATGCCAAGCATCTCTTTATTTGGAACATCGGTAAGTAAATCGCTCACGGTGTGCCAAACGATATCTTGCTTCGCGAGATTAAGCACTTTTGAGTCAACGGTTTCTACAGACAGCGCTTTCGCCTCTACCATAAACGGTGCATTACGCAGTGCAGAATCAAAGCTGTTGTATTTAACGTTAACCAAAGTACGTGCTTTCGGAATTGGCGTCAGGTTCAGCTTTGCTTCGGTAATAAATGCCAATGAACCTTCCGCGCCGCACAGTACTCGCGTGATATCGAAACGGTTACCGTCTTCATTCAAGGCATTTTTTAAATCGTAGCCCGTTAAAAATCGGTTAAGAGGAGGAAACTTATCTACGATCTGCTGGCGTTTTTCACGACATACGGATTCCGTTACACGTAGCGCCTTGGCAGCAAACTCGCCTTCTTTTGGGTAACCATGAGACAAGTCCGACTCTAAAATTGAACCATCAGCAAACACCGCTTGTAGCGACAAAACATGATCGGATGTTTTTCCGTATTTCAGAGAACCTTGACCAGAAGCATCGGTGTTGACCATGCCGCCAATCGTTGCACGGTTACTGGTAGATAAGTCTGGAGAGAAGAAGTAGCCATAAGGGCGAACAGCGTCATTTAACTGGTCTTTCACTACACCAGTTTGTACACGAACCCAGCCTTCTTTCTCATTAATCTCAAGCACTTTGTTCATGTGACGAGACATATCCACCACAATACCTTTGGTTAGCGACTGACCATTGGTCCCTGTGCCGCCACCACGAGGTGAAAAGGTAATTCGTTCGTACTTTTCTTTATTGCTCAGTTTCCCGAGGAGAGAAACATCTTCTGTCGTTTTGGGATGAACGACAGACTGAGGAAGTTGCTGGTAAACACTGTTGTCAGTGGCAACCGCTAGTCGACTTGAATATTGGCTTTCGATATCACCAGTGAATCCGGCGTGCTCAAGCTCTTTCAGAAAACTAAGAACAAGAGGATCGACATCAGTTTGCGAGTGTAATCTTGGTAACATTTGCTTCCTGCCCCTACGACGCTGATCCGATCAGCTGCGGGTTGTGTAATTATTTGCTCACTTCTCATACAAATTGGCGCTAAGCGAAAAAACACCACAAAAGAGTTAGTGAAGTAATATTCTTTGAATTTCGTCACTTTACAACATTTAAAAAGACGAGCAAATC
>NZ_WXWS01000592.1:0-4589 GCF_009904715.1 Vibrio sp. V42_P2S4T144
CTAATAATAGTACCCAGGCATCAATCGCTTCCTGAAATCGGAATGACAGAAAATGATCATTTGCGATCAAAGACAAAGCGGCTTCATTGTGCGGTTCTATCTGCAAAGCTTGCTCCAAAAGCAAGCTAACTTCTTGCGTCATTGATTGCTGGTGAATGTAGTACAAGGTCGTCGCTTTTGCGGCAAGTTGCGTGGCACTGACTGGCTCAGTCAGCTGGATCGCGTAATCAAAACAAATCAGCGCGCCATCAAATTCCCCCTCTAGCAGGTAGCCCTGCCCGAGTTGGAACCACAATTCAGCGTTGTTCGGATCTTCACGCAACTGGTCTTGAATCTCTTTCATGATGTCACGAGCAGTCATCATTCGTGACATTTCCGCTTGTATTGGTTTAGGCGGAGTTTGATGCAGCAATAAGAAACTGGCACTCGTCACGACAAGTACTAACAGGCAAAAGCCAAACCATTGAGCAGGTTTAACTTTTGATGCACTCAGTGATAAGAGTACGATAAACAATCCCATCAGAGTGATGGCAGCGAAAAACCAAACAGACATAACACGTCCCATAAACAAAGATAACGTCAGTGTACGCATTTCTTACTTTAAATGCGTTGATACAGATACAAAAAAGCCGAGCAACTAAGGCTCGGCTTTTCATATCAGGATAACGATGTAAGATTACTCTTCGTTACCTTCCTCTGCATCATCAGCAGCTGGAGCTTCTGAAGCGTCTTGCTGCGTATTTTCGCCTGTTGACTCTAACGCTTCTGCATCTTCATCAGTAGGCAGCTCTTCATCATCAACTTCTTCAATACGTTGCAAACCAACAACTGATTCATCTTCCGCAGTACGGATAAGCGTTACACCTTGTGTGTTACGACCAACCTGGCTAACTTCACCCACACGAGTACGTACTAACGTGCCAGCGTCGGTGATCATCATCATTTCATCACCTTCAACAACCTGGATAGCACCAACTACCGGGCCATTTCGCTCAGAAACTTTGATAGAAACTACACCTTGAGTGCCACGACCTTTTGTCGGGTACTCGCTAAGTGCTGTACGTTTACCATAACCGTTTTCTGTAACCGTTAGGATATCGCCTTCGTGCGAAGGAACAATAAGTGATACAACTTGGTCATTTTCAGCCAGTTTCATACCACGAACACCAGAGGCGGTACGACCCATAGGACGAACACCTTTAAACTTGATCTCTGGCTGACCATTCTCATCAAGAACTGGTTTACCATTTTCATCAAGTACTGGAATCTCTTCTGCTTCTTTAAAGCGAACCACTTTACCAGCTTTAGAGAACAGCATGATTTCGTTTTCGCCGTTAGTGATATCCACACCGATTAACGAATCGTCTTCACGTAGGTTCACAGCGATTAGGCCGTTTGAACGTACGTTTGCAAACTGGTTCAACGGCGTTTTCTTAACCGTACCGTCACCTGTTGCCATGAAGATGAATTTGTCTTCAGAGAATTCATCAACACGCAGAATCGCGGTAATGCGCTCACCTTCTTCGAGTGGAAGGATGTTCACAATTGGCTTACCACGCGCAGTACGGCTCGCTAGAGGCAATTGGTAAACTTTCAGGCGGTATGTCTTACCACGAGTAGAGAAACACAAGATGTTATCGTGGGTATTCGCCACTAGAAGACGCTCGATATGGTCTTCATCTTTCATCTTAGTCGCACTCTTACCTTTACCACCACGGCGCTGTGACTCGTAGTCGCTCAGTACTTGGTACTTAACGTAACCACCGTGAGATAGAGTAACTACAACGTCTTCACGTGCGATCAGCTCTTCCATGTCAATATCATGGCTCGCAGCTGTGATTTCTGTACGACGAGCGTCACCAAAGCCGTCACGAACCGCTTCAAGTTCTTCACGGATAACTTCCATCAAACGCTCAGTGCTCGCAAGGATATGCATGAGTTCAGCGATTTCTTCTAGAAGTGTTTTGTATTCGCCTAGAATCTTCTCGTGTTCTAGACCTGTTAGTTTATGTAAACGTAGATCTAGGATAGCTTGTGCTTGTTGCTCAGTCAGGAAGTACTGACCATCACGAATACCATATTCAGGCTCTAGCCATTCAGGGCGCGCAGCATCTGTACCAGCACGCTCTAGCATTGCTGAAACGTTGCCTAAATCCCAACCACGAGCGATAAGACCCGCTTTTGCTTCAGCCGGTGTAGGTGCCTTACGGATAAGCTCAATGATTTCATCAATGTTAGCAAGCGCTAGAGCTAAACCTTCAAGGATATGAGCACGTTCACGCGCTTTACGCAGTTCGAAGATAGTACGACGTGTCACAACTTCACGACGGTGATCAACAAAGCACTTCAACATATCTTTTAGGTTGAATAGCTGTGGCTGGCCATTGTTTAGGGCCACCATGTTGATACCGAAAGTGGTTTGCAGCTGAGTCTGAGCGTAAAGGTTGTTTAGAACTACTTCGCCCACAGCATCGCGCTTACACTCAATAACAATGCGCATACCGTCTTTATCTGACTCGTCGCGCAGTGCACTGATGCCTTCTACTTTCTTATCTTTAACTAGCTCAGCGATCTTTTCGATCAAGCGAGCTTTGTTCACCTGGTAAGGAATTTCAGTGACGATAATGGTCTCTTTACCATTCTTCTCCACTTCGATGTCCGCTTTCGAACGCATGTAGATTTTGCCACGACCTGTTTTGTACGCGTCTACAATGCCTTTACGACCGCTGATAAGCGCCGCCGTTGGGAAATCAGGACCAGGAATGTAATCCATTAGTTCATCAATAGTGATTTCTTCATTATTGATGTATGCAAGACAGCCATCAATCACTTCGCCAAGGTTATGAGGCGGGATGTTGGTTGCCATACCTACTGCGATACCAGAAGCACCGTTAACCAATAGGTTTGGAATTTTAGTTGGAAGAACCGCTGGGATCTGCTCAGTACCGTCGTAGTTTGGTACGTAGTCTACGGTTTCTTTGTCTAGGTCAGCCAATAGTTCATGGGCAATTTTTGCCATTCGAACTTCGGTGTAACGCATTGCCGCAGCAGAGTCGCCATCGATCGAGCCAAAGTTACCTTGACCATCGACCAGCATGTAACGAAGCGAGAACGGCTGAGCCATACGTACGATTGTGTCGTACACAGCACTATCACCGTGTGGGTGATATTTACCGATTACGTCGCCGACAACACGGGCTGATTTTTTATATGGTTTGTTCCAATCGTTGCCTAGTACGTTCATCGCGAATAAAACGCGGCGGTGTACTGGTTTTAGGCCATCACGCACATCTGGAAGAGCACGACCCACGATGACTGACATCGCATAGTCTAGGTATGAACCTCTAAGCTCATCTTCAATGTTTACGGGCGTGATCTCTTTAGCTAAATCGCTCATAGAGCCATTATCCCTCTATTATCTGATCGTAATTACGATACGTGTAAGGTGCAAAAATATAACACACAATTCATCACTTCGGCATCACTTTCCCTCTCCTTTTATCAGGTTGTGAGCTTGGTTATGAATCAAATGTCGAGAATTTGCACACTCATCCCATATCTTTCTGATTAGTGGTTATATTTCGGTCAATATTGAGCAAAATCGGACCCTTTACGCGGAAAAGCGAGGTAAATTCCTTTAACCACACAACGCGAAAATGCAGGTTTTAGAGTTATTGTCACTGGCACCAGTTCAAGGATGAAGCAAAAACAATAGTTAGCGCTTTACAAATTACAGGCACCTGTCTCGATTGCCGCGCCAGTGAACTCTGTCATTGTCCCTTAACTAAGCACATCGAGGTTGTTTGGGTGTAAAACGTTGGAGTATACTGGCGCCCTCTAAAGGACTCAGATTGAATGCAATAAAACCAATTATGACTAAAGCACAAAACGTCGACCCAAGTGAAATTAAGAAATTCGAGGACATGGCTTCTCGATGGTGGGATTTAGAAGGCGAGTTTAAGCCGCTTCATCAAATTAACCCACTTCGTTTGAACTATGTACTTGAAAAAGCAAATGGCTTGTTTGGCAAGCGAACACTTGATGTCGGCTGTGGTGGTGGCATTCTTGCTGAAAGCATGGCAAAAGAAGGCGCTATTGTGACGGGGCTTGATATGGGTAAAGAACCATTAGAAGTCGCGCGACTACATGCATTAGAAACAGGCACTCAACTGACCTACATTCAGAGCACAATAGAAGACCACGCTATAGAAAACGCAGGAACTTACGATGTCGTGACTTGTATGGAGATGCTTGAACACGTTCCAGATCCTCTCTCCGTTATCCGCTCTTGTGCTGCGCTAGTCAAACCCGGTGGTCACGTGTTTTTCTCAACTTTGAACCGAAACATTAAGTCGTACTTATTTGCTATTGTCGGTGCTGAGAAGCTTCTTAAGATTGTTCCTGAAGGCACTCATGAGCACGATAAGTTTATCAAGCCAGCCGAAATGATGAAGATGATAGACCAAACTGACCTGACGGAAATGGGCATTACTGGGCTTCATTACAACCCTCTAAATGATAGCTACAAACTCGGTCGTAATGTAGATGTAAACTACATCGTTCATACTAAAAAATACTGAACGCTATTA
>NZ_WXWS01000296.1:0-4589 GCF_009904715.1 Vibrio sp. V42_P2S4T144
ATTTTAGGCGTTTTTACTCGCCATTGGTGAAAAAAACTACTTTTACTTTAAAAGTTGGTTATAAATTTACAACTTAATTTTAAATACAGAGCCATAAGCTAGTTTTTGTGTGCTCTAATTGCATCATTAACTGGCTTGGTGTCTTTTTGGTGGTTAATAGTTTTATTATTTTTATTAATTGCAGTGTTTGATTTTAAGGGTTTTGTAAATGAAGTCTCGTGGACCATTTTGTATTCGTCACGCCGCAGCGGATACCTTTGCTATGGTTGTTTTTTGCTTTATCACAGGGATGATTGTCGAGATTTTGATTTCAGGGATGACATTTGAGCAATCTCTAGCATCGCGTACGCTATCGATTCCAGTGAATATCGCTATTGCTTGGCCGTATGGGGTTTTTCGTGATTGGGTGCTGCATCAAGGTAGTAAGGTGTCACCGTCTTCCTTTATGAAGAACATCTCTGATCTGGTCGCTTATGTACTATTTCAATCTCCAGTTTATGCGGGTATTTTATTCGCAGTTGGCGCGTCTACAGATCAAATTGTGACCGCAGTGGCAAGTAACGCTGTTATTTCTTGTGGCATGGGTGTGTTGTATGGGTACTTCTTGGACATGTGCCGCCGTTGGTTCCGTGTTCCCGGTTATTCTCAAAGCATGTAAATGCCCCAGTTTTGCTCAATTTAGTTACTTAGTGAGCAATCGATTCGAAAAGGGCGCTTTTTTTTATGTTTAGCCTTGACCATCAGGCACATAATCATTAAATTAGCGCCTCGTTAGCCAATGATGCTAACCAAAATTTGATTCGGTGAGTTGTCCGAGTGGCTGAAGGAGCACGCCTGGAAAGTGTGTATACGGCAACGTATCGAGAGTTCGAATCTCTCACTCACCGCCACATTCTAAAAGGTCTGATTTATCAGGCCTTTTTTCATATCTGCACTAAAGTAATGCATCATTGAAAGTACATAAGAGTACTCAGAGTGCAAACGCAACTCTATCTACAAGCCAACTGTTCATATCTCACCTCGATACAACGCCAAAATTGAAGAAGCTATACAGAGGCAGCCATAATCTGATTGGTGCGGGTTAGCCCATCCGCTTTAATCTAGAATTTAGCACCCATATCACATGAGGTATGAATACGGCCACAAGAATGAACGTATTGCTACTAGATGCTAAGCAAAACAGCCATGAACACGAATACAACAGCAATCATAACAAAGAGATCTGTGTTTGGATTGAGGTCATCTGGGTTAAATTTTTCAATGCTTTGCGTCGTTTCGCATCGTATCTTCATGTTCTTGTCCTTATTTCATGTACTATTTCAACAGCAACATAACATGCAATTGAGTGTTCACAAGTCATAAAAAGCATAAGTATACTTGCACCTCATTGAGCGCAAAAAAAATACTCAAAGCGTTTTAAAGTGGCGGTCTACCTTTTGTAACATCAAATGTTCTTTCTGTTTTTGTGCCTGTATCGCTATAGTTGAGAAACGGTTATCTCGTTCTAGTTAGGAACAAACTACTGGCTGCCGCTACATTCTCTCAGCGTTCCCACTCAGTCGCCTTGGGTAGATACTTTAGTCGTTGAGTACTGCAAAAAAAAACGCCGCATGAGCAGCGGCGCTTTGTTGAGGAATTCCCTTTCCTACTTGTAGCTAAGTTCTGTCGCTTTGCCTTTGAAGATCCGGTATACCACAAAGGTGTAAAGCAATATCACCGGCATAACAATCATCACACCGTAGCCCACGATTATTAATGTCGCAGGTGAGGAGGCCGCTTGTTGTGCGGTCATCAACCCCGGCACAACTTCTGGGAAGAAGCTATACGCAAGACCGAGAAAGCTCAACGCGAAAATGACGGTGACACCAAAGAAAGGCCAGCGCACACCCAGATCGTTCACCATTGGAACCTGACGCAAATAGCGATCAACGAGGAAGATGGTCGCAAACACAATCAGCGGAACTGGAGCAAGCAACAAGACTTCTGGGAAGCTGAACCAACGCAGGGCAACTTGTTGATTTACAATCGGGTTTACAACGCTCACCACCAAAATTCCCAAGGCTGCTAACCAACCCGCACGGCGAGACCAACGCGCCGAGCGTATTTGCAAATCACCTTCCGTTTTCAGTACCAACCATGCGCCACCGATGTAAACATACGCCGCCGTTACACAAAGTGCACTTAACCAAGCAAAGCCAAATGCTTCGGCTGATTGTTCAAATCCCATGATGTAACGGCCGACCATGTAACCTTGGGTTAGCGCGGTGACTAGAGATCCAATTCGGAAGCACCAATCCCAATGAGGTTTATGATCCGAGTTTGCTTTGGCTCGGAAGTCGAACGCTACGCCACGCATGATCAGAGCGATCAGCATAATCGCGGTCGGCATATAAAGCTCAGTCAAAATCAAGCTATGAGCGGTAGGAAAGGCAATCAGCAGAATACCGACGGCTAACACCAACCACGTTTCATTTGCGTCCCAGAACGGGCCAATAGACGCTATCATTCGGTCACGCTGAGCTTCATTATCACTTGGCAATAGGATGCCGACGCCAAGGTCGTAGCCGTCGAGCACGGCATACATAAAGACCGAGAAGCCAAGCAGCAGAAGATAAATTTCTGGTAGATAGTCGAGCATGATTAGGCCTCTTGTTGTGTCAGTGGGACTTCATGGGCTGCAACGTCTTTGCGCGCCAAATAGAACAGGGTATGGATGTACGCAACCAGCAATGCAGCGTAAATGGCTAAGTACATAATGAGCGAAGTCATCACGCTACTGCTCGCAACCGTGGTGACGGCTTCTGATGTACGCAATACACCGCTGACTAGCCAAGGCTGTCGACCAATCTCAGTAACATACCAACCCGCTAGTGTGGCTATCCAACCAGAGAACGTCATGGCTAACACTGTGTACAGGTAAGGTTTAGGTAGCGCTTTTTGGCGTGCTAGCTTCACCGCGCCATACCAGCTAACTAGCAGCATAAGAACACCTACACCAACCATCACGCGGAAACCAAAGAACAAGGGCTTCACTGGCGGGTGATCAGGTGCAAACTCGTTAAGTCCTTGGATCTCCCCGTCTAGGTCATGCGTAAGAATCAAACTCGCCAGCTTAGGGATGCCCACTTCAAAATCATTGCTGCGAGTTTCTTCATTTGGCATCGCAAACAGAAGAAGAGGCGCGCCTTGCTCGGTCTCCCACACGCCTTCCATTGCTGCGATTTTTGCAGGTTGATGTTCAAGCGTGTTTAACCCGTGAAGGTCTCCGACAAAGATTTGAATTGGGATGAATCCAGCCGCCGCGAACAACGCGACTTTTAAGCCAAGTTTGGCTGAGCGATGATCTGGCTTTTTCATTATTTGATAAGCCGAGATACCCGCAATCAAGAAGCTGGCAGTCAGCGCCGATGCTAATAGCGTGTGCAGAAGACGGTAAGGTAAAGAAGGATTGAAAATGACTTCCTTCCAACTGGTTACATGCACAATACCGTCAATCACTTCATAGCCACTTGGTGTGTGCATCCAGCTGTTAAGCACCAGAATCCAAAATGCGGACATACTTGTCCCAACAGCAACCAGAACGGTGGCGAGAGTATGAACCCATTCTGGCACTCGTCCTCGTCCAAAAAGCATCACGCCAAGGAAGGTGGCTTCCATAAAGAAGGCGGTCATCACTTCGTACCCGAGCAATGGTCCTGCTACGTTTCCGACTCGTTCCATAAAGCCTGGCCAGTTGGTACCAAACTGGAAACTCATCGTAATGCCGGATACCACACCTAAGGCGAAAGTAAGAGCGAATATCTTGACCCAAAAGTAATAAACATCGAGCCATACGGGAGCTTGTGTGCGGTTATATCGCCACTTGAAAAACACCAACATCCACGCCAACGCGATGGTGATGGTCGGGAAGAGAATATGAAAGCTGATATTGGCCGCGAACTGGATCCGCGACAGCATGAGGGTATCTAACATCTTGGTTCCTCAAAAACGTGCCATACTAAAAATCGTGTCTATCTGTAATTTAGTTACGAAAAGTCGGGCAGTTTGGATTCATGTATCGAGAAATACAGGTGATTCTGTTTTCTTCTAACCATGATTTATATCAACTAAGGGAAAGAAAGGAGTGTAGGAAATTGTCTCAAAATGCCACTAATAGTCGCGAGAAGTGAGTAAAAGAAAGCAAATGTAACTGAAGGAGCATGGATTAAGATTAGTTCGAATTATCCTTATGATGGTTTCGATAATCCTGAAATAAAATTACAAAAACAATATTTTTAGTAAGGAAAATTGCCTTGCCTTCACTTTGAACCTCCATACTATTTATACACTAGTCATGTCGAGATCATCTCAAACACAGCAAACTTACTGGCAGTTAAGGTGGGAAACTTTAGCTAATTGATAAACTTAAAATTGCACTGCTAATGACATGTGCATCATAAGTTCGTTAGCACTCGACCAGAAGTGCGATAGGCTACATTTTTATACTAGCGAACGATTTGGCGCTAGGTAATTCGGTTTTCACTAGATCAACAAGTCGACTGCGGACCATTTTCGATTCCTGATGAGTTTCAATCCAAACTGACACTTAC
>NZ_WXWS01000229.1:0-4581 GCF_009904715.1 Vibrio sp. V42_P2S4T144
AACACAATATTACTGCCTAGCATAGCTATGTTGATTCTTACACAGATTTTTGAATTTAGTAACAAAAAGCACTGGCTTCATAGAAACCAGTGCTTTTTTATGTCGATTCGGCTAAATCTTAGTGGTGTAAGATTTGCGCTAGGAAGTTTTGGGTCCTATCCGATTGAGGATTCTCAAAGAAGTCGACCGGGTTGTTTTCTTCGATGATCTCTCCTGCGTCCATGAATATCACGCGATCGGCAACCTCTTTAGCAAAGCCCATTTCATGTGTCACACATAGCATAGTCATGCCTTCCTCGGCGAGTTCGACCATTACATCCAGTACTTCGCGAACCATTTCCGGGTCGAGTGCAGATGTTGGCTCATCAAAAAGCATGACTTTAGGGTTCATACACAAAGAGCGAGCAATCGCCACACGTTGTTGCTGGCCACCAGACAGCTGACCGGGATACTTCTCCGCTTGGTCTGGAATTTTTACACGTTCCAGATATTTCATCGCAACCGCTTCTGCCTCATCTTTTGGCATCTTCTTCACCCAGATAGGCGCGAGCGTACAGTTTTCCAGTACGGTTAAATGAGGGAAGAGATTAAAGTGTTGAAAGCACATGCCCACTTCTCGGCGTACTGCTTCAATGTTCTTTAAGTCTTCAGTTAATTCCGTACCAGAGACGTAAATGCTGCCTGCTTGGTGCTCTTCAAGGCGGTTAATACAGCGAATCATCGTTGATTTTCCCGACCCAGATGGGCCACAGATAACGATTTTCTCGCCGCGCTTAACGTCGAGGTTAATATTTTTTAGTACGTGAAACTCACCATACCATTTATTCATGTCCTTCAATTGGATCATGTAATCTTGTTGTTGCGTCATAATACGTCCTTGATCTTGATGAGTTATCGTTTGTGACCGGTATGAAGTTTGTTTTCAAGCCATATCGAATAGCGCGACATGCCAAAACAAAATACCCAAAACACTAACGCGACAAATACATAACTTTCTGTAGCAAAACCTAACCATTCAGGGTCGGTATTTGCTGCTTGTCCTATACCGAGTACGTCAAACATGCCAATGATGAGTACCAAACTGGTGTCTTTGAACAAACCGATGAAGGTGTTCACGATAGAAGGAATAGTAATCTTTAGCGCCTGTGGCAAGATAATAAGCCCAGTCTTTTTCCAGTAACTTAACCCAAGCGCATCAGCGGCTTCATATTGACCTTTCGGAATGGCTTGTAGACCACCGCGTACCACTTCTGCCATGTAAGCGGAGGCAAACATAACCACACCTATAAGGGCGCGAATCAGTTTATCTGTCTCTGAACCTTCAGACATAAACAATGGAAGCATAACCGAAGCCATGAACAAAACCGTAATCAGAGGAACGCCACGCCAAACTTCAATGTAGACGGTACAAATGCTGCGAATGATCGGCATCTCTGAACGTCTACCAAGCGCAAGCACCACACCAATTGGCAGTGAAACTACGATACCAACTAACGCAATAATGAGCGTAACGAGTAATCCACCCCATTTGTGTGTATCGACCACTTCTAGTCCAAAGACACCCCCGTATAACAGCCCAGCGATGATGAATGGGTAGATGTTTACGAAGAAAAGCCAAATCCACATCCTTTTCGGTGTCTTCTCATAAGCGAGTAAAACAGTAAATATGGCCAATGTGATATAGAAAAGGCGAGGGCGCCATAGTTCGGACTCTGGATAAAAACCATACATGAACTGCTCCCAGCGCACGCTGATAAATACCCAGCAAGCACCATCTCGGCTACAGTCGTCACGCGTTGAGCCAATCCAGTCTGCGTTAATAAACGCCCAATCCACGATATACCATATTGCAGTTACGACAATATACGCAAGAATGACAGTAACAATGGAATTGATAGGGCCATTAAATAGATTTTTCCGCATCCAACCAACGAAGCCTACAGTATTGGCGGGTGGTGGGAGATCCGGTTGAAATTGATGAGTACTCATATTATCTCTCCACCAGCGCGACTTTACGGTTATACAAGTTCATTAATGCAGACGTAATCAGACTTAATGTCAAGTACACGCCCATCGTCATAGCAATGATCTCAATCGCTTGTCCCGTTTGGTTCAGGGTAGTACCAGCAAACACAGAGACAAGATCTGGATAACCAATCGCCATCGCTAACGATGAGTTTTTGGTGAGGTTGAGATATTGACTGGTTAAAGGTGGAATAATAATTCGTAACGCTTGAGGAATGACAACAAGCTTTAAAGTTTTCGAGCGTGGTAAGCCTAGCGACATCGCTGCTTCGGTTTGACCATGGCTAACCGCATTAATACCAGAGCGCACAATCTCAGCAATGAAAGAAGCTGTATAAACACTCAATGCCAAAAGTAGCGCAGCCAATTCAGGAATAATGCTAATACCACCTCGGAAGTTAAACCCTTTTAGTTCAGGATAATTCAGTGAAATTGGCATACCAGCAAGGAAGTACACAACCAATGGAAGGCCAACAACTAAACCCAAAACTATTCTTCCCATTGGGGTTTGTTGCCCAGTGAGACGTTGCTTATTATTCGCCCATACATTAATTAATAAGCTTGCGATTACCCCGAAGATTAACGCGGCAATAACGTAGCTACTGCCAGGTTCCATAGTCGGTGCAGGGAAATATAAGCCACGAACGTTCAGGAAAATAGCTTCACCAAGACTTAAGCTTTGGCGTGGTGAGGGTAATGCTTGAAGAACAGCGAAATACCAGAAGAATATTTGCAGAAGAAGGGGGATATTTCGGAAAGTTTCGATATAAACTGCCGCTAAACGACTAACTAACCAGTTAGAAGAAAGGCGGGCAACCCCCATGGTAAAGCCAATCACAGTAGCCAGAATAATACCTAATACAGAGACTAACGCCGTATTAAGAAGGCCGATGATAAATGTTCTACCGTAAGAGTACGTTTCATCGTATTCAATTAATGTTAACCCAATACCAAACCCGGCTTCTTGATTCAGAAAACCGAAGCCCGTTGCAATACCACGAGCATCTAAGTTATTGAGAGCGTTGTTTACAATCGTGTAAAAGAAAAATACCAGTGCAGCAATGGCAATGATCTGGAAAATAGCAGAACGAAAGGCAGGATTATAAATCAGGCTCTTGCTTCCGCTTGGTTTGGACATCGTACTTGGCGATGCATCTTGTGTCGGTTTCATACAGCGATAACCTCAAACCTTAGTTATAGATATCGGCCTGTATAACGAAGTTTCGTCCTTGCTGGCTAAAGAATAACGCTCTCATGTCTAGCGGCTTACGAACCTTTAAAGCCGTTCCACAAAGCGAGCGCTTTTAGCCATCCAATGAGCGATCCTTACTCATACAGTGAGATATAATCAAGAAAAAGGGCGGCATGAACCGCCCTGATTAACTCTTTCTATCGGATTGGTGGCGCGTACATAAAGCCGCCTGCATTCCATAGCGCATTAACGCCACGAGAGATTTCTAACGGCGAACCAGTACCGACTGTACGTTCGAAGCTTTCACCATAGTTACCAACTTGTTTGATAACCTGGTAGCCCCAATCGTCGCGGATACCCAACCCTTTGCCTTTAGGGCCATCAACACCGAGGATACGCTTGATGTTTGGATCTGTTGACTTCAGCATTTCATCCGCATTCTTCGAACTAATACCGTATTCTTCAGCGTTAATCATCGCAGACAATGTCCACTTAGCGATGTTAAACCATTGATCATCGCCTTGACGAACGACTGGACCTAGTGGCTCTTTAGAGATGATTTCTGGAAGAACGGCCGCAGAGGACGGATCTTTCAAATTCAAACGTAGTGCATAAAGGCCAGATTGGTCAGTTGTTAATACGTCACAGCGTCCCGCATCAAAACCTTTCGAAGTTTGCGCCGCTGTGTCGAATACCACTGGTTTGTACGCCATGCCTTGGTTGCGGAAATAATCTGCAAGGTTTAGCTCGGTTGTTGTACCTGATTGAACACATACCGACGCACCATCAAGCTCTTTAGCACTTGATATACCAAGTTCCTTCTTCACCATAAAGCCTTGACCGTCGTAGTAGTTCACACCTACGAAGTTTAGGCCCAGTGCAGTGTCACGGTGGAGAGTCCAGGTCGTGTTACGGGAAAGCACATCAATCTCACCAGATTGAAGCGCAGTGAAACGTTCTTTTGCGGTTAGGGGTACATATTTAACTTTCGTTTTATCCCCAAGAACGGCTGCAGCCAGTGCTTGGCAATATTCTACGTCGATACCTTCCCATTCGCCTTTTGAGTTAGGGTTAGAGAAACCAGGTAGACCGGTACTTACGCCGCAAGTAAGAAAGCCTTGTTTTGTGACTTTGTCCAGAGTAGTGTCTGCTGCTTGAGCTGATGTTGCCATCATCGCAGTAGAAGCCGCTACGACGGAAGCAAGAACTGTGAGTTTATTTGCCATTTGTATCCTTCCTGTATGATCCATGTTTAATCAGGAGTGACCTGAAATAACGTGTCCAATTCGTTAGAGTTATCGTCCTACGTGATTGATTTTCGAAGAAACGGCATTCGATAGATCAACCAGTTATAAGCGTAGGAA
>NZ_WXWS01000417.1:0-8097 GCF_009904715.1 Vibrio sp. V42_P2S4T144
GTATCTTATTGGGCATATCGTGAAGAGATCGTGAAGAAATGTGATTTTATGAAAATTTTAATTGTAGATGACAACCATAACGTCTCGGAGACGATTGCAGACTATCTTGAGCTAGAAGGCATGATTATCGATTGTGCGTTTCATGGAGAGGCTGCGATTAAGTTAATCGAGGAAAATCATTACGATGTAATCATCATGGATATCATGATGCCGAAGCTCGATGGCATCAGTACGGTACAGAAGCTTCGACAAGATAAGTTATGTGGAACGCCAATTCTCTTCCTAACGGCAAAAGATACGCTAGAGGACAAAATCGCGGCTTTTAAAGCGGGGGGAGATGATTATTTAATGAAGCCATTTGCGATGGAAGAGCTCAGTTTGCGTGTTCATGCTTTGGCTAATCGTGGTCCAAGACAAGATATCGGAACGCTCAAATTTGCAGATATTTGTTTAGATGCGCGGACAGGAAAAGTAACGAGAAAAGACAAAGAAATTAAGCTGAGTCGAATTCAAACTAAAATTTTAAAATTGCTCCTCCAACGTGCTCCAGCAGCGGTCTCGCGCGCAGAAGTGATCGATAGTGTGTGGGGAGACGAACCACCGGGAAGTGATGCACTTCGTAGCCATATTTACGGTTTAAGAACCGCGTTAGACAAAGGTTTTGAAGAATCACGATTAGAGACTATTCATGGACAAGGTTACCGACTTAAAGCATAACGAATATCCAAGCATTTATCGCAAGATCCGTTGGGGTTTTGGGGTCATGACGTTTGTGATGTTTACTCTTTTTTGGTCGCTGATTTATGTGGCAGAAAACAAACTGGAAGTGCTGAGTTTACATCACTGGCTAGATACTGAAGCTGCGCTTTATAGTGAGAATTTCGAGAAACAGGGCTGGGATGCGCCATTGCCAAACGTATTGGAGTTCAACTCATATTGGAGTGAAGCACCGACACCCGATTGGTTGCTCTCTTTTACTTCACCTGGTTTTTACGAATACCTGCTTGGTGAAGAAGATAAACACTTTGTTGTATTGAAACACCCCTCAGGGAAGGGGCTTATGTACATTGTGTTTCAAGATGACTCAGATGATTACTTGGACGAATACGAAAGCTCGCTGCATCAGTTTACGCTGCTGCTCGGTGGTTTGTTTTCATTTGTCATGGTTGGGTATGGCATTTACATGGTTCGAATATTGTCTCGGCCATTAGCGCAAATTGAAGACAAAATTAGCCAAATGTCACCGGATCAACCCGCTTTCCAAGTTGAAACTAAGTTCAGCGAAACACGCCAGATAGAGCAGACTTTGCTGGATAATAAGAACGATATCGCGGGCTATTTCAAACGAGAACAAGAATTTAGCCGTTTTGCATCGCATGAGTTGAGAACGCCAATCATGGTGATTAAAGGCTCAACAGACATTCTGACGCGTATTCCTGATCAACCTCGAGTTGCGCAAAAAGCCATCACGAGGATGCAGTCAGCTTGTGACGAGATGCGTGTACTGACAGAAGCGTTTCTCTTACTTGGTAAAGAGAAAATAGAGCCTCAGCATTACGGAGAGCATCAGCTTCTCACTTGTTTACAAAAACAGTTGGAAGAGCTAGCGCCTTTATTTGCCAAGCAAGATTCGAACTACGCTTTGCACGAACAACATAGTGGTGTCGTGAATGCACCGGAGAGTTTTGTGACCATTGTTATCAACAATCTGATTAAAAACGCCTTTAGCTATAGTGTGGGAGATATTGAAATTGAGTTGAAAGGTCATGCGCTTAAGATCCTAAACCGTCACGATGGCAACGAGACGTACAACGCTGGTTATGGTTGTGGGCTTGTTATCGTACAACGAATATGTGAACGGATGGGGTGGGCGTTAGTACTGGACGATGATGGTGTTCGATTTAGTGCAAAAGTGGAGTTCTGCTCTTAGCTTTGCGCGTATTGATTCAAGTGAGAATTAACGCTCTGGATTTTTCTTGTCGTACGCATCTAACCCGCAGTCAAACAAGAAAAAACTGGAATTTGGATTAGACTGAAGTTAGTGAAGCGGAAACTCGAGGAACCGTTATGCTCTCTTATCAGGTCAGCCGAAGTATTGAAATTAATAAGAATCAAAGTGAAATTATTGGCTATCTCAAGAACTTCAATAACTGGCCTAGCTGGTCACCATGGGTCATTCTTGAACCAAGCTGCGAGCTGACATTCAGTGATAATCAGGGCCACGTTGGAGCTGGTTATCAATGGAATGGTCAGCGTATTGGGACTGGCGCGATTGTACTGGAAAGTACTCAAGAGCATCGATTAGATATGGAGCTACATTTCTTTCGCCCAATCAAGAGCCATGGAAAGGTGACTCTAATCGTGACGCCGTCACAAAATGGCTGTTTAGTCGAATGGCAAATGCAATCTCGCGTCCCTTGGTATCTGTTCTTTCTGAAAAGTATGTTTAAGTCGATGATAGAGATGGATTATCAACGTGGGTTACGCATGCTTAAAAGTAAGCTTGAAACCGGAAGAGTGCATTCAGACTTAGCCGAAATTGGTAACCGAACGTTGCCTCAAATTCATTACATTGGGATCAAGGGTGTGGCTAGCTTGCAGGAATTAGGTTCGGTAATTGAGAAGCATGTTCAGCAACTAGAACAGTTAATTAGTGACGAAACCCTATCCGTGAATGGTGAATTGTTTTGTTATTACGAGTCGATGGATATGCAGAAAGGTACATTCGAGTTTATCACTTGCTTTCCTCTTCATAACTCAGTACCAGCGCCTCAAGGGGCGGTTACCGGTACCATTCCTGAGAGTGAAACATTTGTCGTTGAACACCGAGGTGAATATCAGTTTTTGGGAAATGCATGGGCGTTAGCGATGAACTTGGTTCGTCAGAGTGGTATGAAAGTCAAAACCAGTCCTTTAGGAATCGAACGCTATCTGAATAGCCCGAAGGAAACCACGGAAGAAGAGCTAAGAACGGAAATTATTTTGTTTAAGAAATGACAGGCGCAGGCGAGTAGGGTGTTTAGGTATCATACTAGTTATGCGAAATGTTACTAAAGAATAATAGCGTATCTGTTCCTACCCATAAAAATGCCTCAGCAATCGCTGAGGCATGGTTTTACAGGCCAACTTCTCTTGTTAGAGAATTATTGTGCACGGTATTTACCGCTGTTTAGTTCAATTTTAGACGCTTTTACCCGGGTGTCTGCGTTTAGGTAGTCGCTAATACTTAGCAGATCTTGATCTTGAGATGCTTTTAACACCGCTGATTCCCCCTCTGCGAAGATAACTTCTAATTTTAACTCTTTGGCGACTGCTTTCGCTTCGTTAGGATTGTTTACGGTGATATAAACCAGTCCAGTGGCTTTGGATACGTTACTAAACGCATTCTTAAACACCTCATCACCCGCTTGAAGTTTTACGTCTTCAGATAGGGTTCTAACAGTGCCAGTTTGCACTTTTCGATAATCTTGGCCATTAATCTCAACCGCTTCTGATGGCACAAACAGTTCTGGTGCAGGTTGTTGAGAGAGCTGTTGCTCAGCGTATACACTCGACGTCATGATAACGAGAGCCAGCATAGAAAATGATTTGTATTTCATGTTATTGACTCCTTAGTGTCCAAATATGCGCATCGACCAGTTCTTAATAACACCGGGCTGAGCGTTGTTTGCCATCGGAACGTCATAGATGGTGGAAGAGTTGAAATATGCAATGTAAGAATAGACTTCATCGCTGTTCGTATCTATTGCTCGCAACGTCCATTCGCCTTTTGCATCTTCGCCATAAAATTGGTTAGACAACATTAATTGATCTTTGTAGCCTGTAATCGTTGGATCAAGAGATTGGCCAACAAGACCATTGCGCGGTGTTTGCAAAACGGAACGAGTCCCTGATGGCGAAATGAGCTCAATAGCTAAGTCGGGCAGACGAGCGTGGTCCAATGTCAATGTCACTTGAACGGATTCTACTGTCAGCTCATCGGCAATGGCGATACTTGAAGAACCACCAACTAGACTTGCATCGGGTACACTTACTTCTGTAGCGTTGTTAACCCATGGCGTAATGACTTGAGCTGGTAAAACACGATTCGTCATGCGAGCACGTTGCATCGCTTCATCTAAATCTACAGCGCCGAAGCCATAAAAAGTATGGAAATCTACGCCTGCTGCGTTTTTCTGCCAAGGGGCAATTGCCTCGTAGCTAACCTGTTCACCTTTATGGTTAGTAAATTCAAGCTGTACGCCTGGATGCGCTTTATCCGTTACTTTTGCTGTCTCCGCTAGTAAAGCACGTACATCACGAGCAGAAAGTGCGTGGTTGGTTGACATGATTGCCGCGATGGCACCCGATGTGTTTGGCGCAGCCGATGAGGTTCCGTTCATCGTACTGGTATAGTTACAGTTCGGATCGAGCTCCGTTCCGCCGTGTAACCCATTAATGCCAAGGCCTTCACTGGTATTTTGCCCTTCTTCACAACCCATTAAATCAGTGGTGACCATAGCCGGGAAATCTTGCCCATATTCACCTGCTGGTGCTGCAACCCACACGTTCGAACCCACCGATGAGTAACTCGCTCGCGTACCATCCGCTCGTAGTGCACTAGTGACTAAATTGAAGTAATTGGCGTTATCATAAGACTGAGCAGAGTTGTGCATCGGTAAGCCTTGATTGTCTCCACCAGCAAAGAAGTTACTTGGCAATACGAAGAATCGCCCTGCATTGAAATAGCGGTAACCATTACCTGCTGACTTTACAAATACAGCACCTCGACCCCAGGCGTTACTCTCGCTGACGTTTTTCATCACGTCCATTTCAAGTTTTAGTTGAGGGTCGCTTTCATCAAAAGCAATCGGGTTTATAGGGCTGAAACCGTAACTTTGGTTAAATACGCGAACATCGCGTGTTGCTGGGTCCATGCCATGGGAGATTAACCAGCCTTCTAATGTCTGGTTGGCTAACCAGTTAAAACCGATGAGGGAAGAGTGAGAAGCGACACCGCGTCCGCCTTCACCGTTGTTGCCGACGGCGCTAATCAAACCGGCTACAGCAGTGCCATGACCATTAGTATCAACCGGATAACTTGGTGGGAATGAAGAGTCTTCGACGAAGTTTCTGCTACCTGTAACTATATTACCTGCAAGGTCGGGGTGATCGATCTGCACTCCAGAATCAATGACGGCAACTTTCACACCAACACCTGCAATCCCCATTGCCTGAGTGAGCTTAGTGTTTAAGTCGTTCCCAGCAACAGCAGGATTAGCCGCAAACGCAGTTTGCCCCGTGTTGTCTAAGTGCCATTGTTCAGAATAGAGTGGATCAAACGCCGAGACGGCAGGTGCAATGCCTACTGCCAACATAGCTGCAAATAGGCGATTAATGCGTATTTCCATTTTTGACCTCATGTCTTTGTTTGGAATTTTTTAGTTCCTGTTTCATATTCCGCTAACAGGAACAAACAAAGCTAACGACAAAGAATAAGGACGAAAACCATTTACAACTTGTTTACATTAAAAGTTCGATGGACAACATAAGTCTTTGTTAATTTACTGAAACCATGAGGTTTTTATATGTCGCATCGAACATGCATGAAAAATGAAAAGCAGAAAATACGAGTGTACCGTCTGCTTCAAGATGGTGGGTTATTTAGTTGAAGCGGGTTGAATAGTTGCGATTGGTTTCTTGGGTTCGGCTTTTTCTTTAGGCAGCACGTTATCAATCCACTTTTTAATGTACAACTTATCGAATTCTTTATCACACCACTTTTTGTTTAATCCACGTCGATTGAACTCAGCACCAATCGCCACTTTGGTTTGGTTAGTTGCACGGTTGTAGTAGAGAGTTTCACATAGTTGAGTGTTACTCATTTGCTGGGCATATACGTTGACACTGCTGCTGCGCATTCCCAGTTGAGATGCTTGCTGATTACTACACGCCATAAGAAATAGAGGCGCAAAAGTAATAATGATTAGATTTTTTTTCATGTGTGCTTTTTTATGATGTAGGATGAATGACGAACTGGTTTCTACCAGCTTGCTTCGCATCATACAAAGCTTGGTCTGCCAAGAAAAACCATTGATCCCATTCTTGTTTAATTATTTGTGCCGACAGTTTGTCCACTGCTCCAAGGGAAATTGTCGCGTTTAATGGTTTAGAGTCAACCACCAATGGCGTGTTTTCAACAGTATATCTCAATCGCTCCAAAAACTTAGCGCAATCTTCAGCTCGCTGTACTTCGAATAATAGGACAAACTCTTCTCCACCCCAACGAATGAGTAGGTCACCAGAGCGAGTGGATTCATTAAATAGCGTGGCAATATGAGTCAGCATTTTATCGCCAATATCGTGTCCATATTGATCATTAAAGGTTTTAAAATGATCGACATCTAAAACGGCTAAGGCAAATGTTCTATCTGGGCTTCTACGAGCCATTTTGTCCAACCAAATGTGAAGATAGCGACGGTTATGCAGTTGAGTTAATGGATCGGTAGTATTTTCTTGAGTGAGTGCTTTATTAATACGTCTAACGCGCAGTACGTAACGAAAACCAACGACTCCAATTGCCGCAATAGCGATAAAGTAGAACATTTCTCGATAGCGCTGTGAACGCAGTTCAGAGGCTTGTAGCGCATTTTTTGTTTCTAGCAATTTGAGTTCTTTCTGGGCTAACTTAGCTTCGAGGTCAAACTTAATGTTAATCATCTCTTCACCATGAATATGATGAGAAAACTCAGCCTCTAGCTCTCTTAATTGGGTTAAATAATGAAAAGCCGCTTCATAGTCATTAAGAATTTGATGAGCGTTTACCAGTACCGAAAGCATATCAATACGCTGACGCAGCTCTAATTCACTGGTTGATTTGGTTTGTTCTAGAACGTTAAGCGCTGTTGTAATAGCTTTATCGTATTGTTTGTTTGCGAGGTAAGCCTCTGCAAATGCCTCGTAACAAGACGTTTTTAGCATTTCTAGATTTTTTGGAATGGGCAGGTCTACGCAACGTTGTGCGACCATTAATGCATCATCAATTTTTCCTACCGAGCTCAACATTTGTGAAAAGCTGGATAAAGAGTGGTGCTTGACTGTGTCCGACCCCGTTTGCATTGAAAGTCGAATGGCTTCATTGAAATAATATTCCGCTTTTTTGTTATCTCCGAGGCTCGAGTGAACGATGCTAAGGTTTGCGTAGATAACCCCCATAAAAAAGCTATTATCGTATTGATATTCGCTCTCTAGGTAAGTGTCGAGAGCTTGCGTTAGGTAACTGTTGGCCCGAGCCCAATCTGATGCGTCGATGTAGACCGTCCCAATGTTGTTCAGTGTCATCGCGACTTGTATTTCAAATACTGTTTTTTCTAATAACTCATAGGCATTGCGATAATATTTTAGGCCACTGCGTAGTTGATTTCGAGATACTTCTAGATTGCCTAACCAGCGGTAAGCACGGCCTTCTAATGCTAGATAACCAAGATCACGGGCTGTAGAAACAACGTCATGGAGTAACAATTCTGCGTTCCAGTTATCGTCTTGCTCAATCATTGTTACAGCCTTATTGAGCTGTGCTTCAGCGACGACCCATTCCAAATGGTGCTTTTTACCGAATTCGATTAAATCGGGCATATCTTTCGGTAATGGAACGCCTTCGTAACGCTTAAGGTACTTTCGTGCAAAGTAATACAGAGCAAGAGACTCCGCTGATGCATTCTGTGGCGCATTTAACTCATCTTTTTGAATTGATCGCGGCTTACCCATCGAGCGAAAGTAGAGTTTTAACATGGGCTTGCTTTCTGCTGAAATGTGTTCTTCCAGATAAGCTTGCTTTTCGGTACTCGCCAGTACGTTGGTGGGATGCAAGAAAAGTCCAAGTGCAGTACAAAGTGCGCAAGCCAGTTTTTTAATTGAGAAGTGCATGAGCGTATTAATAAAATGTGATCTCTTAACCGAATACCAGTTAAGTCTACCATTTCTTGTTGGTTAAGTGCGGATGGATTCCCAGTGGCAAAGTGTTTTGGGAGTGAGATACGAGAAGGAGCTCTATAATATTATGATTTATAAAACAAAATCTATTGAAAACTTATGCAATGATTAGGCGATGGTATAGAT
>NZ_WXWS01000128.1:0-4555 GCF_009904715.1 Vibrio sp. V42_P2S4T144
TTCTTAGACTGTGTACGCATGTTGCGAATAGAGGCAAGCTCTATTTCGCTTAGCTCACGTTTTTCCAACATCGCTTGACGTTCTAGTTTCTGGATTTTTTCGTATAGGTCGTGTTCGGGACCGCTTTTTACATCTGCGATTGCTTTCAAGTGCAGTTGAACTTCGGCTACTAGGTTTGTTTTTGGTAAACGAACGAGCAAGTTCAAGTCTCTATATCCTGAAGGGCCAGGTTTTTTGAATCGATTTTTTACTTTCACAATAGTTGTTTCACGCTCTAACGTTTCATAAATGGAGACTAAGCTCGCGACGTCTTCAGCTACAATCGTTGCACGTGCTAGGTCAGTAATACGTTCAACTTTCCCATCTAACTCTAAAGCTATCTTTTCTTCTGCTCGTTGTTTGGATTTCACGCCTGCGAAGTATGGCTGAGCGTCATTAAGAAGTGCGGTACTCTTACAGATAGTTTCAAGTTCAAATTGTGCTTGGTGAGCTTTGCTGTAAAGGATGTCGAAGTCAGAATATGGCTGAGTTGGTGTGGTGTCGATTGACTGAATGCCATATAAACCGCTAAGGCTGTGTTTAAAAAGTTTCGCACAAACTTCGTTTTGGCTGGTTGAACGATTTTGTTCGCCATTAGGCGCAGGGGTAATTGGAAGTGCGGCAAATGCCGGTGCACGGCTAAGTACCAAAAGCATCAATGCTGTAGTACGAAGAAATAAGCTCATTCACTCTCCTTAACTTGCTTGTACTTAGAAAATAGGGAACATAAAGGTCGCTAAGTTCGGCAAATCAGGTACTAACTTATAAATGGGGCCATTACGAAAGATTCCAAGGTTTCAGTTTTATCTTGAAGTAGAATCGTGCGTTAGATCACCATTTCTCTTTTCTTTATTCTGATTATCAGATAAAGGCGCGTCTCCTATGAGACCGATTACATCCTATCACCGCAGTATTAACCAAAGATGAACGGCATAGACAAATTGAAAAAAAACGTTAGTCTTACCTCTCAAAATGAAAACAGCCGACAAGTAGAAAGTAAAATGAGAGACCAAGAATTTTGGCATAACAAATGGGCCAGCAATCAAATCGGATTTCACTTGGAAGATGTAAACCCGCTATTACCAGTATATTGGAAACACACTAATCCAAAGCGTGAAGATAAAGTGTTAGTTCCTTTATGTGGAAAGTCAGAAGACTTGATTTGGCTAGCGATGAAGCATGATTCGGTTGAAGGTGTTGAGCTAAGCCATATTGCTGTGCGTGCCTTTTTTGCTGAACATTTTTACACGCCAACGGTAACGCCTCTTAATGGCATGCACGAGCTTTATCAATTTGATGAGCTCTCTATTTATACTGGGGACTTTTTCACTGCACCAGTATCTCAAGCCGATATCATTTATGATCGCGCCGCGTTGGTTGCTTTACCGCAAGATATGCGAGAGGAGTATGTAGAGCGTCTCAAGCAACTGCTGAACCCAGGCGGTCGTATTTTGCTTGTCACACTCAACTATCCTCAAGAAGAGATGGCGGGGCCTCCATTTAGCGTGCCGGTCGAAGAGATAGAGCAGTTATTTTCAGGTTACAAAGTTACTTGTTTGAACGTAGATGAAGCTGACGAGAATCATCCTAAAATTGCGAAAAAAGGCTTAAGTCGCTTCTCTGAAGAAGTGTACTTAATCGAGAGTGAATAGGCTCTCTTCGGTTTGGAACACGAAATAGCGCAGCAATTTGAGCTGCGCTATTTTTGTATGAGTGGTTCGTATTTAATAAATGATATTCACTTTTGAAGCACTTTCAACAGCATCTTGAACGGCTTCTTCGGTGGTTTTTCGTCGCGTAAGGACAACACCTAAACGGCGGCGACCATCGATTTCTGGCTTACCGAATAGACGAACTTGTGTTTGAGGTTGAGCTAAAGCTTTGCTTAGGTTTTCAAAGCGAATGTTTGTGGAAGTCCCTTGTCCAAGAATAACAGCAGACGCAGATGGGCCATATTGCACAATATTATTAATTGGCATTCCGGTAAACGCGCGCACGTGGAGAGCAAACTCAGACATTTCCTGTGAAATCATTGTAACCATACCCGTATCGTGAGGGCGAGGAGAGACCTCATTGAAAATGACTTTATCGCCTTTAACAAATAGCTCTACACCAAAGATGCCGTAGCCACCGAGCGCGTTTACCACTTTCTCAGCCGTGTATTCAGCTGCTTTTACTGCGTTTTCTGACATAGTTTGCGGTTGCCATGATTCGCGGTAGTCGCCATCTTCCTGACGATGACCAATTGGAGCACAGAAATGCACACCGTCAACGGCTCTGATGGTCAATAAAGTGATTTCGTAATCGAAGTCGATAAAACCTTCCACGATAACGCGACCTGCACCCGTACGCCCGCCTTCCTGAGTGTAATCCCATGCTTTTGTAACGTCGTCTTCGGTCTTGATAACACTTTGCCCTTTACCTGAAGAGCTCATCACAGGCTTCACCACGCACGGAATACCCACATGCTCAACCGCGGCTTTGAAGTCTTCAAAGTTATCTGCAAAACGATAAGGTGAAGTCGTCAATTCCAGTTCTTCTGCTGCCAAACGTCGGATACCTTCACGATTCATTGTTAGCCTGGTTGCCTTAGCGGTTGGAACAACATTCAGTCCTTTCTCTTCAAGCTCTACCAGTTTGCCGGTTGCGATGGCTTCAATTTCTGGTACGACGTAAGTAGGTTGTTCCTTCGTAATAACTTCTTCTAAGGCGTTCCCATCTAACATGTCGATAACATAACTACGGTGAGCGACTTGCATCGCTGGAGCATTGGCATAGCGATCACAAGCAATCACTTCTAAACCAAGTCTCTGGCATTCAATGGCGACTTCTTTACCGAGTTCGCCAGAACCTAAAAGTAATACACGGGTAGCATTTGCGCTAGTTGCAGTGCCAAACATAGTGTTCCCTTACAAAATAGAGTGATGAGACAGAAATTGCAGGAGATCATACTGAAGTTTCATGACAAAGCAAACGTTTGCTTTCGGTTTTTAGGTAATAAAAAAGCTCTACATGTTGTAGAGCTTTTTGTTGAATTTGTCGTTTATACGTTGACAAAACTAAGCGGAATATCTGGATTCAACGCTTCCAACGTTGATTGCGTATCGGCTAAGTGACTGATCTTACCTTCAGAGTTTTCTACCAATGCAGCGGCTTTGATGCTGTCAAAGGTTTCACCCGCAAGTAAAACTTGGATTAGCGCAACTTGTAGCGGTGGCAAGCTAGGATTAAACGCTGCATTTTCTGCATAAGCGCCTTGGAATACACGGCCGCTAGTCATCTCTAATGCTAAACCACTCAAGTTGTTGGTGTATGGAGAGTGGCTCATGTTCATCGCTTCAACTGCACTTTGGATGAGTGCGTCTTCATCATCACATGAGAATTGGTGTTTAACTTCTGCCATTAAGCCGGACTCGATACCGAGATCGTTTGGTCCAAAGGCTTCAGGCAGGTATTCATGAAGTGACTTTTCTTCGCGTTCTGGGAGCTGGATTTTAAGCTCGTTTGCGGTAGATAACTCATTCATGAACTGGCGGCAGTGACCACATGGGCTGAAGTTGATAGTGATATCCTTAACACCACGTTCGCCTTTCATCCAAGCATGGCTAATCGCAGACTGCTCTGCGTGAACCGTTTGACCCAACTGTACACCAAAGAATTCCATGTTGGCACCGAAGTAAAGGCGACCTGAAAGACCACGAACGATAGCGCCGACATAAAAGTCAGAAAGGGGAGCATAGGAGTACGCTGCGGCAAAAGGAAGTAGCGCAACACGAAGCTCTTTGTCTGATAGACCGGTAGCTGAAAGCAACTGCTCAAATTGTTGAACTGAAAGCGTAGCATCAAAATCATCAGCTTGGATGATAGGAGCAAGTTGTTTGGAAAGTGCTTCTGGAGCGCCTGCTAGCGCCTGTTCAATGCGACTTTTCATGTTGAATCCTTGTTATTGCATGGACAGTTATTCTATGTGAAAGATAGAAATGTTCCGTGCGTTAGATCACGATAAATAATGCAATTGATAATTCTGTTACATAATTAGAGTGAGCTCACACATGTATTCGATTGCACAGGTGTGAAGCGTTATCTCCGTCTCACAATTAACCATATCAGTATATATTCATATGACCAAGGAGCAGGAGTATGTTACCAACGCGACTTTTACCGCTATGCTACTTTATACTTACGTAATCTAGAGCGAGTGGTAGCAGCTAGAATGCTAATGCTATGAATGTATATCTCAGTCAAGTCCCTTCACGATATTACTGGGTGAGTTTGATAGATAAGATAGGGTTTTGAAAAGGGATAAGTAAGAAACGGAAAGGCTACGGCCTGCCGGAAGGAGGGCAGACCGAGAGCGCTTAACTATTGATATAGCCAGACCGCCAAAGCAAAAAAACTTGGAGCCAAAATAGAAGTTATGATCCCACATAAAACCAATGCGAGTGATGAGAACGCGGCATCTATGGGCTGTTTCTCTGCACAAGTAGCGGTGCCTAAGGCATGAGAGACTGTACCC
>NZ_WXWS01000672.1:0-7644 GCF_009904715.1 Vibrio sp. V42_P2S4T144
ATTTTGGACGATAGATAGAAAAACAGAATGGCATGTAACCATTCTGTTTCGTGATGTTAACAGGTGCGGATTCTACTTCACTTTTTCTCTTGCTAGCAACTGAGAAATTACTACCAAGACCAAAGAAACAATCAACATCACCGTTGCTAGGGCGTTAACTTCCGGTGAAATGCCCACCTTAACCATTGAGTAAATCTTCAATGGCAAGATTTCGTATGTTGGACCCGTTACAAACGAGCTGATGATCACATCGTCCAAAGACAGGGTAAAGCTCAATAGCCAACCTGCGGCAACCGCTGGTTTAGCGAGAGGAAGGATGATCTGTTTCAAGATAACCCACTCGCTTGCACCAAGGTCTTTTGCTGCTTCCAACATTTTCACATCAAAGCCATTTAAGCGGCTGTATACAGTTACCACAACGAATGGTAGACAAAAGGTGATGTGAGCAATCAATAGTGTAAAGAAGCCAAGCTGTGCGCCTAATACTAGGAACAGAGCAAGTAATGAAATCGCCATTACAATATCGGGAGACATCATCACGACAAACAGCATGCCGTTTACCGCACCTTTACCTTTGAACGAGTAACGGAATAGGGCAACAGCCGTCAAGCTACCAATAATGGTTGCAGCTGTCGCTGAAAATACCGCTACGTTCAATGAATGCCATGCAGCCTGCATTAGGCTGTCGTTATTTACTAAAGTTTCGTACCATTTCGTGGTGAAACCGCCCCATTTCATACCAAATTTATTGGCATTAAATGAGTTAACAATTAAGACGATGATTGGCAGATACAAAAATGCATATACCAGCGCCATAAAGCTAAATCTAACTGTGCGTCCCATTAGTCTAGCTCCACTTTCTTATTCAATAGTTTGCCTGCTCTGTAGTAAGCGTAAAGCATCACAGCCATTGCGAAGGTGAGGGCGATACTGGTCGCAGCACCAAATGGCCAGTCACGAGCGTTCAATACTTGGCTCTTAATAACGTTACCAATCAGTAGGTTCTTCGCACCACCAAGAAGGTCAGAGATGTAGAACATACCTAGTGCTGGTAGCAGAACCAACAAACAACCACCGATAATGCCAGGCATTGTAAGAGGTAGAATCACTTTCGTAATGGTTTGGAACTTGTTCGCACCAAGATCTTTCGCCGCCTCGATATAAGTGTTGTCCAACTTCTCGATTGCCGAGTAAAGCGGCAGAATCATAAATGGAAGCAGGATGTACACAAGACCAATCATTACTGCTGTTTCGGTGTACATAATACGTAATGGCTTATCGATGATTTCCATCGCCATTAATGATTTGTTCAAAATACCTTGTGTACCCAGAACAATCTTCAGGCCGTAAGTACGGATAAGAGAGTTTGTCCAAAACGGTACGATAACTAAGAACAACATGAATGGGCGCCATTTCTCTGGCATTTTCGCTATGATGTAAGCAAATGGGTAACCAATTACTAAACACAACAACGTCGCCACAATCGCCATGTAGAACGAGTGCATCAGCACTTTCGCATACAAGGGGTCGAGTAGACGTAAGTAGTTGTCGAAAGTAAATGTCATTTCGATTAAGTTTGCTTCATCACGCGTTAAGAAACTCGTACCGATAATCATCACATTTGGTACCAACACGAAAAGTGTTAACCAACCGACGATTAAGGTAATGATCGCGTTTTGAAGATTAATCTTCTTGCTTATCATTGAGGACTACCTCCCAGCTCTCAACCCAAGTGATAGCGACTTTCTGGCCAAGTGAGTGGTCCACATCAGGATCATCTTCGTTAAAGAATTCGCTAACCATTACACGCATGCCCGAATCCAATTGGATAACTGAATCAAGCGTCATACCTTTATAGGTACGCTCTGTTACGTGACCTACGATGCCTTTTTCTTCAGACTCTTTGATCTCTTCGATACGTAAGTCTTCTGGGCGAAGTAGTACTTGCAGTTTTTCACCTGCTTGCGCTTCCTGATCGTAGTAAACAACAGACTCGACACCTTCGATTTCTGCACGGATACGTTTCTCGTCGATACGCTCTAGCATGGTTGCGTTGAATACGTTGATCTCACCGATAAAGCGAGCAACAAATAGGTTCTTCGGCTCTTCGTAAATCTCACGTGGAGAACCATCCTGCTCAATAACACCGTCGCGCATTACAATAATGCGGTCAGACATCGATAGGGCTTCTTCCTGATCGTGCGTAACGAAGATAAAGGTAATACCAAGTTGACGCTGAAGCTGTTTAAGCTCAATTTGCATTTGCTTACGCAGTTTGTAATCAAGTGCAGATAGAGATTCATCTAGCAGCAGTACTTTTGGTTTGTTAACAACCGCACGCGCAATGGCGATACGTTGTTGCTGACCACCAGAAAGCTGATGAGGCTTACGCTGTGCCATTTTTTCTAGGCGCACCATGCGCAGTGCTTCCATTACTCGTGGTTCAATGTCCGCAGTAGGCGTTTTCTGCATACGAAGACCAAAAGCGACATTCTCATATACGGTCATATGTGGAAACAATGCGTAACTTTGAAATACCGTGTTGACGTGCCTTTGCTCTGCAGGAACCTGTGTTACATCCTGGTCATCCAAAATAATTTGACCGTTATCTGCCGTTTCAAAACCTGCAATCATGCGTAAAACTGTTGTCTTACCACAACCAGAAGGCCCGAGAATCGTCAGAAATTCACCATGATTAACATCCAGATTTAAATTACCGATGATTTCCTTACCATCGAAACTTTTACTAATACCAGATAAACGAATAACTGGCTTTCCTGCTTGCGGTTTTGCGTTCAACGTCTGTATTTCCCCCACGTTCAAGCCGGGATTATCCCAGCTGATGTGACACTAACCATTCACTTTTGAGGCGCGCATCATAATCACCAAAAGTGTGAAATTAAAGCATTTTCTTATCTTGAAACAGAAATAATTTTGCAGGAAAAAGCCATCATTCCTTACCATACTGTTTTTATGAGATTAATTGGCATCTAGACACAGTTTGATAGCACTAAACTTTGTTCAACAATTGTTTCAATTTCATGACCTTGAAAGTGGTTAATTATCAACCATACAGTTGAGATTGCAAGGATTGTAGGTGAGTTATGATGTTAGATGTGGAAAGATTTCTTTATAATGACGATTACATTAATTGACTGGAATTCCAGTCAAAATTTTTCAAGTTAGTCTTGGATAAACTATGAACGACGATTTTGAGAAAGATTTCAATCTTGGGGGGAGTGTAGAGCGAGCTTTGTCTGGCAACTACGAGCTTAAAGCTGGCGCGGTTTTTAACGAAGCTTGGCGAGCAACCATCCAGCACTTTTTATCATTTTCTCCTGCCATTATTGTATTGCTTTTTGTCCAGTTAGGTATTTTCTATATTGCATTAAAACTGCAGTTGGGCGATTTGAGCGTTATTCTTGATGCGTTTGAGAACCCAGAGTCGTTCACAAACGATATTGTGTCTTCTATTTATGTCGCGAATTTCAGTTATGAGGTGATTAGCGCACCAATTTATGCGGGGATCAGCTTGATGGCTATGAGCCATGTCGCCGGCCTGAAGACTAAGTTGCGCCATGTTGGAAAGGGGTTGCAGTTCACCATTCCTGTTATTCTAGCAACGCTCATGAGCTTAATGCTACAAGGTGTGGTTGGTATGATTTTTCCTTTACTGTCGCTGTATCTTTCCTTGGCATTTAGTCACTCTATTTTGTTGATTTGTGAGAAAAGGGTGCCACCAATGCAAGCGTTGCTGTTATCACTTCGCGCAATCAACAAGAAGATTTTTGTGGTCGCGGGGCTTTACTTAGGCGTGATGTTAATGTTTATTATTGCAGCAATGTTCTACGGTATTGGCTTGATTTTTGTGCTGCCATTCTTCTTCCATTTGAAAGGCATACTCTACCGCGAAATGTTTGGAATTAAGCTTAAGATCGTTACAACACAGAAAAACGATAATGATCACGATGGTAACTCACAGGTGTTTGATGCCTAATTCTTTGAAATCAATAAGTTTACGAGTGGCGGCAACCTGTATAGCCGCCACTTTTATTTCTATAGGCCCATATTTACACTACGAGAAACAGTTTAAATATG
Source organism: Vibrio sp. V42_P2S4T144 (assembly GCF_009904715.1). Classification (NCBI taxonomy): domain Bacteria; kingdom Pseudomonadati; phylum Pseudomonadota; class Gammaproteobacteria; order Vibrionales; family Vibrionaceae; genus Vibrio; species Vibrio sp. V42_P2S4T144. Next base: position 4,099 of record NZ_WXWS01000672.1, read on the forward strand.
TGGAAAATCCTGACGTACTCTCTGGCAAGATTAAGCATGTCGATTTATCACACTTGCCATACATCGGTGATATACCAGACTTCAATTCAATAAAAGATACGAAAGAGAAAAAAGCTGCTTTTTTTGATTTTTTAAGGCCTAAAATTGCTCTTGAGAATCAACGAATTCGTCATGAGCGGGCCTTTCTTACCTCTTTAAAGGTGGGACAAGTGACGCAAGAACAACAAGAGTATGCTCAGCGGTTATCATCTCTGTATTCGTTGCCCTTGAGTAACGATAAGATTGATCAAGCATGGCTAGACGAGATGCTTGTGCGAGTGAACGTCTTACCTGAAGCCTTGGTTCTAACTCAAGCGGCAAATGAATCTGCGTGGGGCACTTCTCGTTTTGCTACTCAAGCAAACAACTTGTTCGGCCAATGGTGTTATAAAAAGGGCTGTGGAATTGTTCCAGCGCAACGTGGCGCTAACAAAGTTCATGAAGTTGAAAAATTCGATTCTGTACAACAGTCTGTTCATGGCTACTTTATGAATGTTAATCGAAACCCAGCGTATGCAGACCTGCGTGAAATCAGAACATCTCTGGCTGAAAAGAACAAGGGCTTGTTAACGGTTGCAACCGCGTCAGAGTTAACGCATGGGTTGCTAGCCTATTCTGAACGTGGCATCGCCTATGTACACGATCTTCGCGCTATGATTCGTCATAACAACGCCTACTGGACGCAATAAAATAACGGATAAAATGAAAAAGTTAAGCCTAAGTCTATTGGGAAGTGCGGCGCTAATTCTTGTATCGCCGATAACCCAAGCTCAAGAGTACATGTTCACGTACTCAAAGTTATACACTCAACTAAAAAACAACAATAAAGAAGGGCATGACGATGTGAAAGTTGGTGTCTTTTTTGTGGACGCAAAAACTAAACAAATTTGTACGATAGAAAAAGCTTGGATGGAAAAAGAAGAGCACTATGAAGAGTTTGTTATCCCTGCTTCACAAGAGTTGCCTTTACCTGTTGATAAAAACTTAAAGTCAGCGAATCCGTTGGTTTTTGTCGATACCCCAAAAGATACACGTTGCGATTACTCACTTGTCGTGATGACCAAAGAACCATTACAGGGTAACGTTTCTTACGACCAACTTAAGCCTCTTCTACCTCAAATGCAGACGATGCTGGAAGATTTAGGCGGTATGTTTGCGGGTTGGTTTACACCGGAGGTTCAAGGTGTGACGATGGAGTTTGCAAATCAACTGAATGATAAAGTGATTTTCTCAAACGGAACCGAAAAGCCAATTGTCAATGGCAAGATACAAGTCGCACTAAGTGAAATAGGGCAAGGTGGCACAATGACACTACCAGAACCGACGATGCGAGTGTTACCTTATCTACCTAACGCAAAGAAATGAACACTGAACGTTTAGAAAGGGCTGCAATCGCAGCTCTTTTTTAATTTTGACCGTAACTAAAGTATCATTCACACTCTTTTCTTAAAGACTCAATAAGACAAGCATTTAATCCTGTGTAAAAAGCTCGTATAATCCACGCCCCAAAGAAACCCATGTTAGGAAGTCCTAGTCGATTTATCGGCGATGTGAGAGCCCGCAATGAACCAAATAGATACAAGAAAAGAAACCCTAGAATTCAACAAGCTTCAGAAACGCCTAAGAAGACATGTTGGAAATGCCATTACTGATTACAACATGATCGAAGAAGGCGATGTTGTGATGGCATGTATTAGCGGTGGTAAAGATTCATTCGCGATGCTTGATATCCTGCTGAATCTTCAAAAAGCCGCACCGATCAAATTTGAAGTGGTTGCAGTAAACCTAGACCAAAAACAACCGGGCTTCCCTGAGCACATTCTGCCAGAGTATTTCGAAACACTGAATATCCCTTACTATATTGTCGATAAGGACACGTATTCCGTCGTAAAAGAGAAGGTACCAGAAGGCAAAACCACTTGTGGTCTGTGTTCACGCCTGCGACGTGGTACGCTGTATTCATTTGCAGAGAAGATTGGTGCAACTAAGCTTGCGCTAGGTCATCACATGGACGACATCGTCGAAACAATGTTCTTGAACATGTTCCACGGCTCTCGCCTTAAAGCGATGCCACCAAAGCTACGCTCTGATGATGGCCGTAACGTGGTCATTCGTCCATTGACTTACTGTCGTGAAAAAGATTTGATCAAATACGCTGAGCACAAGGATTTCCCAATAATTCCGTGTAACCTTTGTGGCTCTCAAGAGAACCTTCAGCGTCAATCTATAAAAGCAATGTTGATTGAATGGGATAAGAAGACGCCAGGGCGTGTGGAAGCGATTTTTAAATCAATTCAAAACGTAAGCCCAAGCCAACTAGCAGACCGCGAATTGTTCGACTTTGTTAACTTACCGCTAGATCGTGAAGGTAACCGCGAAGAGTATGAATTTAATGAGGCTGTCGTTTCTTCGACGAATATTGATGAATCAATGTTCATCGATGTTACGAACATCTAACTCGTAAAAAAGGAGGTCAATTAGACCTCCTTTTTTGTACCCAACGCTTTAACTGTTCCCAAACAAAAATCCCCCTGTATTGGGGGGATTTATTAGCGCTTATTTGAAAGCGCTCAATACATAGCAATACTAAAGAGAGATTAGGTTGCTGTATTTGGGTCGAGAGGGCTAATGTAGCCTTTTGGTTTTAGAGCCAACACGTCGCAATTTATTTTATCAATTACGTGCTCCGCTGTATTACCAATAAAGACAGCAGAAAGCCCTGTTCGCCCTGTGGTACCTAAAATAACCATTGCTGCGTTCAAGCGCTCTGCAGCTGCCGGAATGACATCTTCAGGTAAACCTTGCTCAACTATCGTTTGTTCTTCATCAAGACCATGTTTTTGGCGTAGTGCTTTCATAGCCGTTAAATGATGACCTCGCACTGCATCGGTATAAGTCGTTGGGTCAAATTCAGGAAGTTCAATCGTAATATTCGCCGGTGTAACGGGGTAGGCGTTAACAAGATATGGCTTGGCCTCAAGCCGAGTGGTGATTTCTTTTAATCGCTCGACCATCGTATCGTTGAGATCAATATGAGTCGGGTTTTCTGAGCCCACATGTACTGAGGCAAGGATACTTGCTTGTTCCGGCCAAGCAGCATTCTTAATAAGAAGCACTGGAATAGGGCATTTTCGCAACAAGTGCCAATCTGTCGGTGTGAAAATGACAGACTCTAAAACATCATGCTTACGTGTGCCTTTGATGATTAGGTCATGATTGCCTGCATAGACTTCAGCAATAATCGCCTCATAAGGACGGTTGTGCCAGACAACACAAACATCAAAGTCGAAGCCATCGTTTAGGTATGGTTGAGCAATTTTACGCATCCACTGCTCACGCTGATGAATGACACCTCGACGCATAGCATCTCTTTCATCCACTGATAGCATTGACGTCATGTCATACGAGAAATCGTAAATGGATAAAAAGAAAGTGATTCGGCTTCTAGATACACTTTTCTGAGCTAATTGAACAGCTCTTGCAAGTGCGGGCTGCTCATCATTATTG
>NZ_WXWS01000129.1:0-4527 GCF_009904715.1 Vibrio sp. V42_P2S4T144
ATATTGCCCCGTGTCGGACTCTCCTCCAGCGAGTACAGTGTGTACTTTTGAGACATAAGTGACTTAAATGACCTCAATACGTCGTGTTTCCAAGAATCGGAAATGCAACTTCTTGAGGTTCTTTGGGCCCATAGACTTTACCTATCAACGTAATAGGTAAGACCAATTTTCTATTTTGAGGTGCCATTGATAGGGTTGGCTCATTCTCTAGCCGTATCCGGGCACACAATAAGTACCTCGTTTTTAAGGGAAAGATGATGGTAATACCAGAAAACAGCAGCATCGTTATTTTTGGTGCTTCAGGTGACCTTACGTACCGTAAGCTCATTCCTGCTTTATACCACCTCTACGCGAACAAGCAGCTTCCAGAGAATTTTGCCATTCTGGGTGTAAGTCGCACTGAATACAGTGATGAGTCTTACCGCGCGAAGCTGAAAAAATCGCTTCAGGAAATGGAAAAGACTGAGCCAGAAACGCTTGATGCATTTATTAACCATCTGCACTACCAAGCAATTAATACTTCTGACACACAAGATTACGGTAAGCTATCTTCTCGCTTAGACCAACTTGCGGACGAATATCAATTCGAGCAACGCAATACGCTTTTTTACTTAGCAACCCCACCAAGTTTATACAGTGTGATCCCTGCAAGTCTTGCAGCACATGGTCTTAACAGTGAAGAGGATGGCTGGAAACGCCTGATCATTGAGAAACCATTCGGCTATGATCTTGAATCGGCGCGTATTCTGGACAAAGAAATTCACGAGCACTTCCAAGAGCATCAAATCTACCGAATTGACCATTACTTAGGTAAAGAAACGGTACAAAACCTACTTGTGCTTCGTTTCTCTAATGCGATGTTTGAGCCGCTTTGGAACCGTAACTTCATTGATTACGTTGAAATCACAGGCGCAGAATTCCTTGGCGTAGAGGAGCGTGGTGGTTACTACGACAACTCTGGCGCTGTGCGCGACATGTTCCAAAACCACTTGCTACAAGTATTAGCAATGGTAGGTATGGAACCACCAGCGCAAATCAATGCAGACTCGATGCGTGATGAAGTGGTAAAAGTGCTTCAATGCCTAAAGCCATTAGACGAAAACGCTCTGCGCAATGACCTAGTATTAGGCCAATACACGGCGTCTGAAGTTCGTGGGCAAAGCCTACGCGGCTACCGTGAAGAGCCGGGAGTTGCAGACGATTCTCGTACAGAGACTTACATCGGTTTGAAAGCGTACATCAACAACTGGCGTTGGAATGGCGTGCCATTTTACGTGCGTACTGGTAAGCGTCTTCCAACACGCGTTACTGAGGTGGTTATCCACTTTAAACAAACACCGCATCCTGTGTTTGGTCAAAACGCACCAGAAAACAAGCTGATCATTCGTATTCAACCAGACGAAGGCATTCAAATGAGCTTTGGCTTGAAAGAGCCAGGCGCAGGCTTTGAAGCGAAGGAAGTGAAAATGAACTTCCATTACGCTGACCTGCAAGAAACGCAAATGCTAACGGCATACGAGCGCCTTCTACTTGATGCTTTGAATGGTGATGCTACGCTATTTGCACGTAGTGATGCGGTGGAAGCGTGTTGGCAATACGTACAGCCAATCTTAGATTTTAAGCAAGATCCACAATCCCTCTTCGGGTACGCATGCGGCACTTGGGGACCTAAAGAGTCAGATGACTTGTTACAGCGTGATGGTCGCGCTTGGCGTTTCCCATGTAAAAACTTAACAGATACGGATTACTGTGAACTATGATCAACCATAAGATCTACCAAACAGCAGAACAGGTAGTTGAAAGCCTAGCTAACGATATGAAAGCGTTTAGCGAAATGGGCAGACCTGTTCACATCTCTCTTTCTGGCGGCAGCACTCCTAAAATGCTGTTTAAACTACTGGCTTCAGAGGCTTACGCAACCTCCATTCAATGGGAAAACCTCCACTTTTGGTGGGGTGACGAACGTTGTGTTGCCCCTGACGATGCAGAAAGCAACTACGGTGAAGCGAACACATTGTTGTTTAGCCAAGTAAATATTCCTGCAGAAAACATTCACCGCATCCGTGGCGAAGATGAGCCTAAAGCAGAAGCCGAGCGCTTTGCAAAAGAGATGGCAGAGGTGATCCCGAGTGAAAACGGCACACCTGTGTTTGACTGGATCTTATTAGGCGTTGGTGCAGATGGTCATACAGCTTCTCTGTTCCCTGGCCAAACGAATTATGATGATGCGAACCTATCTCTTGTGGCGTCGCATCCTGAATCGGGCCAACTTCGTGTGTCGAAAACCGCACGCGTATTAGAAGCAGCGAAACGCATTAGTTACTTAGTGCTTGGTGCAGGAAAAGCGGACATTGTTGAAGAAATTAACAGTTCACCAGCACACGCACTGCCATACCCAGCGGCTAAGATTCAAGCGAAATCGGGCCTAACGGAATGGTATTTAGATTTAGACGCGGCAGCAAAAATTGCTTAAGACGCTGCTCGTCGATGAAATAAAATTGGAGAGAAACAATGAAAGGTGATATCGGTGTAATTGGCCTAGCAGTAATGGGTCAAAACCTTATCCTAAACATGAACGATCACGGCTTTAAAGTGGTTGCTCACAACCGTACTGCTGCTAAAGTAGACGAGTTCCTGGAAGGTCCAGCAAAAGGCACGAACATCATCGGTGCATACTCTCTAGAAGAACTAGTAGAGAAGCTAGAAACGCCGCGTAAAGTAATGTTGATGGTTCGCGCTGGTGACGTTGTAGACAAGTTCATCGAAGCGCTAGTGCCTCTGCTAGACAAAGGCGACATCATTATTGACGGTGGTAACACTAACTACCCAGATACAAACCGTCGTGTTGCTGCACTACGTGAAAAAGGTATCCACTTCATCGGTACTGGTGTATCTGGTGGTGAAGAAGGTGCGCGCTTCGGTCCATCTATCATGCCTGGCGGTGCTGCTGAAGCATGGGAAGCGGTTAAGCCTATCTTCCAAGGTATCGCTGCGAAAACTGACGCTGGTGAGCCATGTTGTGACTGGGTTGGTAACGACGGTGCAGGTCACTTCGTTAAGATGGTACACAACGGTATCGAATACGGTGACATGCAGCTTATCACAGAAGCTTACCAGTTTATGAAAGACGGTCTTGGTATGTCTGCAGACGAGATGCAAGCAGTATTCGCTGATTGGAACAAGACTGAGCTAGACAGCTACCTTGTTGAAATCACGGCTGACATCCTTGGATACAAAGATGAAGACGGTGAGCCTCTCGTTGAGAAGATCCTAGACACAGCAGGCCAAAAAGGTACTGGTAAATGGACTGGTATTAACGCACTAGACCTAGGTATTCCACTAACGCTTATCTCTGAGTCTGTATTCTCTCGTTGTCTATCTGCACTGAAAGACCAACGTGTTGAAGCTGAATCTCTATTCGGTAAGACAATCACTCCAGTTGAAGGCGACAAGCAAGAGTGGGTTGATGCACTACGTCAAGCGCTACTAGCTTCTAAGATCATCTCTTACGCTCAAGGCTTCATGCTAATGCGCGAAGCATCGAACGAGAACGGTTGGGACCTAAACTACGGTAACGTAGCACTAATGTGGCGTGGTGGTTGTATCATCCGCTCTGCGTTCCTAGGCAACATCCGTGATGCGTACGAAGCGAACCCAGACATCGCATTCCTTGGTTCTGATGAGTACTTCAAAAACATCCTACAAGGCAGCCTAGCAGCATGGCGTAAAGTAGCAGCGAAGTCTCTAGAATCTGGTATCCCAATGCCATGTACGATTTCTGCGCTATCTTTCCTAGACGGTTACACAACTGCTCGTCTACCAGCGAACCTGCTTCAAGCTCAACGTGACTACTTCGGTGCTCACACTTATGAGCGTATTGACCGTCCACGTGGTGAATTCTTCCACACTAACTGGACTGGTACAGGCGGCGACACAGCGTCTACAACTTACGACGTTTAATCCGCGGTCAGTAAGCTGATCAAAGCAAAAGGGTGCCCAAGTGGCATCCTTTTTTGTGTTTGCTTTTACAGAACTTCAAGAGCGCCTAGGCGCTCTTTTCAGTGGTCGTTTTCTTGCTTTGATAAAACCTGTCCTTTAGGTAGAGAATTGCACTGACCACAAGAGCCACTAAAGAAATAGTGAATAGGGCGTACATGCTGAGAATCCATGCGAATGTGGCCGTCAAGAATGCAATGAAGGAAAACATCCTGCTGAAAGACATCACATGGCCAAGTTTGTTACTTTTCATAAACGCCTCCCGAAGCTAAGTGGGGATAGACAATTGTGGTCATATGCCACACTTTTAATTGTCTGCTCTTTTGGGGCGTTTCACACAAAAAAGTGGCTAAAGATTTCTCAAAAAAGGTGAAATATTGAACTGGTAGACAAATCGTTAAACTGAGTTGCACAGATATGACTTCGGTTGTCTATCACTTCAAAGTTTTTAACTACGCAGATTAAGGGCATGTAGCGTTATTATTATCGTATTCGAACTCTACGATACACAATTGCAAGTGAACCTACACT
>NZ_WXWS01000077.1:0-4522 GCF_009904715.1 Vibrio sp. V42_P2S4T144
CTGTTACACAAGTTAAATAAATGTTAATTAAGAACCTTCTTGCTCATAAGCTGTCGATTTTCCTCTAAACGAGGACAATCTGCACAAAGCTTTCTGCCTTCACACTTATAGACTAAACAACAACTTTTTCTTACTAACTTTAGCGGCTGATCAGATTCCGTCTCATGAAGTGAGCGGCTATTATCAACATCCAAACCCATTGCGCTTAGCCACAAGACCGCATGCTCCTGAAGTGTCGAGTTAGTCATTTGCGGAAAGCGCTGTTGGAGACGAATTAAACAAGCCATGATTCCGTCCGACATCAATTGATGGGTGAAGCCAGGACGAATGCGTGTCCATTGACTCATCTCTTGTTGATAGAAGTCGAACAGTTCTCGGATTTGACGCCCCGCCTCTTTTATCAACGCTTCTGGCTCGCCATGTATATGCGCTTCGTCGGCGAATCGGTACCCAGAAACAAAACAAGGTTTGAGGTGCTGCGCTATCTCGCGAATGTTTGGCAACGTGTGGTAACCGTAAATAGAGATGAATGCGACATAAACTGGCTGCCAACAAAGTAAATCCCACGTTCTTGTCAACCAATATGCTTTTCCCGCTTCCGGATGAGCCTCCGAGATTTGCTGGTAAAGGCCTTGGATGATCGGGTTGATATCATTCTCGATATGGATAGCTTCTTGCCCTATCTCGCCGATATCACCGTGTAGATAAGGTGTAATCTCACTCGAAGTTTGAAACAGTTGCGGGAAAAATTGCTCAGACATGATGGCTTATTGTTGGTGTAGTCATTCTGACACCTTTATACCCAAGCACCAATCGCAATGCAAACTATTATCCTTTGCGTTTTCATAACAAAGAAGCACCTTTAGGGTTAGTTATGACTGTATTTCCGCGTTCTGTGAAACTGTAAGGTCTGGTTACGTATGCGATGAATAGCAACAAACTCTTAAACCTCTTCGCATTTAACGCTCACATGATCGCAAAAATACACAGCATAAAAACACCCTGATAAAACTGTGTTAACAGTTCCCCTGTGTAGCGTGAGTTATTGCCAATAATTGAATATTGCTGTTTCTTATCCAGCGGATTGTGAACAACATGAAGTATTTTCTTTCTGAATATCGAGACAATACAAAGAGGTAATTTGGCTATGTAGCCCTCTGTTTTGAATAAGGAAATCCACATGTTGTATCTTGAGTTTCTATTTTTGCTCGTGATGCTGTATATCGGCTCACGTTATGGTGGTATAGGCCTTGGGGTCGTATCCGGAATTGGCTTGGTGATTGAAGTCTTCATCTTTAAGATGCCGCCAACCTCTCCTCCTGTCACCGTCATGTTGATCATTTTAGCGGTGGTAACATGTGCTTCCATTCTTGAAGCCGCTGGCGGTTTGAAATACATGCTGCAAGTTGCCGAGCGTGTGCTTCGTAAGAACCCAAAACGCGTCACCCTTATTGCTCCGTTCGTGACTTACTTTATGACCTTCCTACTTGGTACAGGTCACGCGGTTTACTCTATCATGCCAATCATTGGCGACGTTGCACTTAAAAACGGCATTCGTCCTGAGCGTCCTATGGCTGCCGCTTCTGTCGCCTCTCAAATCGCAATCACGGCATCACCAATTTCAGCGGCCGTAGTTTACTACTTGGCGCAACTCTCTGATATTCAACACGAGATCACTCTGCTCTCAATTCTGCTCGTTACTGTACCTGCAACGCTATTCGGTACGTTGTTGATGTCACTTTACAGCCTAAAGCGTGGTAAAGAGCTAGACGACGATGAAGAATACCAAGAGCGTTTGAAAGATCCTGTGTGGAGAGAAAAAATCCTCAACACAACTGCAACGTCTCTTGATGAAGTACTACCAACAAGTGCTCGTAACTCTGTATTGCTGTTCATTGCTTCTATCTTGGTTATCGTCGTTATCGCGATGTGGCCAGACATTCGTACCATCGTAGATGGCTCGAAGCCAATCAGCATGGCAGTTGTGATTCAAATGATGATGCTCTGCTTCGGCGGTATCATTTTGCTTGCGACCAAAACTGACCCGCGTGACGTACCAAATGGGGTGGTATTTAAATCTGGTATGGTGGCGGCGATTGCTATCTTCGGTATTGCATGGATGTCAGATACCTACTTCCAGTACGCTATGCCTCAATTTAAATCTGGCATCGTTGAGATGGTAACCAACTATCCTTGGACATTCGCGCTTGCGTTATTCATTGTGTCGGTTGTGGTGAACTCTCAAGCTGCAACGGCTCGCATGATGCTGCCTGTTGGTCTCGGCTTAGGTTTGGAACCTGCGCTGCTTATCGGCTTGATGCCAGCGGTATACGGCTACTTCTTTATTCCAAACTACCCTTCAGATATCGCGACTGTGAACTTCGATACCTCGGGCACAACTAAGATTGGTAAGTGGTACTTCAACCACTCATTCATGTCTGTGGGCTTAATCGGCGTGATTGGTGCGTGTTGCTTGGGTTACTTGCTAGGGCAAATGATCATTCCTTCGTAACTAGCCAAATCAACGATAAATTAGAGGCGAGTCATTGTACATTTTCGTACAGCCTGAGTGACTCGCCTTTCTTTATTGCACTATTAACTACAGCAAGAAATCGTCATCAATCGCGACAAAATTGTCGGCACAATCAATCAGAGTTTGGGATGTTAGCTTAGGTACACCATAAACGGTCACCGTTTTATTGAAGCACTGCTGAATTCTCTCTACTAGCAGACTAAAGTCTCCATCTCCCGAAACTAGAATCACTTCCTCAACTTCGGGAGCAATTTCAATTGCATCGAGAGTAATACCCACATCCCAATCGCCTTTCGAGCTGCCATCACGACGCTGGATGTAGGGTTTAAGCATCACCTCAAATCCAACACCACGAAGAATATGGTGGAACTGACGTTGTTTTGGATCGTTACTCGCGATGGCATAAGCACGAGCACTTACCACCTCTTTCCCTTGTGTGGCGACATACCAAAACTGGTTGTAATCAAAATTGCTTCGATACGCTTCGCGACAGGTGTAATACACATTCTGTACATCAACCAAAATGGCGATTTTTTGTTTGCTTTCCGAACTCATCTATTTCTACGCTCAATTTATTTGCTGCCTACCCTATGCCAGTTTTGGAAAAAGCACAATGAGCCAATTCCACTAAACTTAACGTATAAAAAGTTATTTGGGTTTCTAGGGGAACTGTCATGGGCGGAAAGTTACTAGTGATACTGCTTTCTTGTATCTTGTCATCGACAGCATTTGGTTATCCAGCGCACTCCAAATACTGGCCACATAGAAGTGTGCTCTACTTTGCGCCGGAAAATGATGAATACGTCAAACAATTCTTGCTAGAAACACTTATGAATGAGTGTGAGTTGGAAGACAGAGATGTCGTCACACTGGTCATTACAGAACAAGGTTATACTTTTCCTGCTTGGCTTAAAGAAGAGTTCGACCTAAAAATGCTAGCTCGTCTTTATGCGGTCGAAAAAGGTTCTCATACTGCTATTTTGCTTGGTAAAGATGGTCTAGAAAAGCACCGTTGGGGCGCAGAAACAGACTGGCCGTTTATCAACAACCTCATTGATCAAATGCCTATGCGTAAGCAAGAAATGCAGAGGCAACAAAGCCCCTGTAAAATATAGTCACTTCTGGGCAGTATTACTTTGCGAACCAATCCAATTTGTTGTGCAGCTGAGTAACGCTACCAACCACAATCAATGCTGGGCTCACAGCTTGCTCTGCCATGCTCGATAACTCGTTCAACTTTCCTTGGAACACGCGCTGCTCCGGGCGCGTACCGTTTTCAATAATGGCGCATGACATCTCAGGATCTAAGCCGTGAGTGATCAGCTTATCCATAATGTGGCCGCTTTGCTTCAAACCCATGTAGAACACAAGCGTGTTGTTGGATTGCGCCAGTGAATGCCACTCAATCTCACGACCATCTTTTTGTACGTGACCAGTGATGAATTGAACGCTTTGCGCATGGTCGCGGTGTGTTAATGGAATACCAGCATAAGCCGTTGCACCCGCTGCTGCTGTGATACCCGGAACCACTTCGTATTTGATACCAAATTCCGCTAGTTCTTCTAACTCTTCACCGCCACGGCCAAAGATAAATGAGTCACCGCCCTTCAGACGCACAACACGCTTACCTTCTTGTGCTTTCTGCACCAAGATTTGGTTGATTTGATCTTGAGGCACACAGTGAAAGTCTAATTTTTTACCTACGTAGATCATCTCTGCTGATGCATGAGCCAATTCTAGAATGTCTTTCGACACCAAACGGTCGTATACAACAACTTCAGCCGCTTGAATGGCTTTTAAGCCTTTTACTGTGAGCAAATCAGGATCACCTGGACCTGCACCAACAAGAGAAATAAAGCCGCTGTTTAAAGATGAGTGAGCAGTAGTCATATCAACGCCTATCGAAAATTTGGACATAAAAAGTAACACTCAAGTCATTAACTCAAGGTTAAAATCACCCCAAGGAGTTATTACTTTTTATAGCTAAAT
>NZ_WXWS01000238.1:0-4517 GCF_009904715.1 Vibrio sp. V42_P2S4T144
CTTTGGAATACGCTGAGCAAGCCCAAATTCCTGTTCTATACCTGCATTGGGATGGAGGACTAACTGATCTTGGCCAAGACATTTTGGAAAAATTCCATGTTGATTATGTGGGAGATAACTATTGGCGTAAGTTAGGCTTGGTCGACTGGGAACCTTCATCGTTGATGAACGTTGTGCCGGATTCTGTTATTACACAACAAGCGTTGTTGTCTCGTTTTGAATCTCAAAATTTCAACGTTGACTTGTCACTGTGTGATGACAAATCCTGCCCTGACACTGCGAATATGGACAGTCAATTTTATGCAGGGGCAAACAGCATTCGCCATTGGTTGCAAAAGCTTGATGAACAAAAAGTAGATTTGTTTAATCAAAACGGCTACCAATACGAAAAACTCATGGTATTGCTGGCTGATCATTATCGTCAAACGGTTGTCTTCCCGATGGACAAACAATCAACCCAAATGACCGAATTCCTAAAGTCGTACTTTGCCGATTACGTGCAATACAACAGCCGAAGCGTAAACCCAAAACAACCAAATATGGGGAACTTCAGCCGTAGTGAGTTTAGCCCTGACATAAAGAGAATCAGTGCAACGATTAATATGGAATCAAAGCGTAACTTCCGTTCGGCTGGTGTGTATGCACTTCCTGGGGAAACCTTTACGGTTAAACGTAATGACAGCAATGATGTGGCGACTAAGATTGTCATCAACACTTTAAGAAGTGGTGCAACTCATGAGTTCAGCAAAGATGGATACACGCGACCAAAACTGCTGACTTCATTCGGCTATGAAGTGAAGCCGGGTGAAACCATCACGCTGACTTCTCCTTATGGTGGTCCAGTACAGGTTCACTTTGACAAAAATGATGTTCCGGTTGAACTGAAATTTAATCATGTGGCACAGCATCCAGTTTGGAGAAGTGAGAAGGACAACGACGCTTTTATTCAACAGTTAGAAGCCAATTTATTCGATTGGGCTGAGCTGATCACTCCTGGGTTTGAAGTACACTCAAAGCGCGACAAAATGTTGGAGTCGGTCAACGATGAAATGTGGTCTACCCCTTCGGAAATGGCGCTTGCAACAGAAGAATATGTTCACAACTACCCGCATGTGCTGGCAGGTTTCCAAGGGCCGGGCATAGATGAAGTGCCTGAAATTATTCAATACGCCCAAAACCAAGGTTGGGAAATCGCCAATATTGATATAGTGAAGCACATGAACGCTGACCAAGCGACGTGTGGTTATGGTTGTTCGGGTAACCCTTACGATGCTTACTGGTCATTCAGCCCACTCGGTCACGGTGATTTACATGAGCTTGGTCATGGTTTAGAAAAAGGTCGATTCCGATTTTCAGGCTGGGAAGGGCATTCAACGACCAATTACTACTCGTATTACAGTAAGTCTCGTTTCTTCCAGAATACGGGGAAAGTTTCAACCTGCCAAAGCTTGGATTTCAAAGGCCAGTTTGAATTATTGCAAGCTAGCCGAACTCAAGCGGATCCAAACGCATACATGGCAGCGCAAAATCAAACCAGTTGGAGTTGGGGCGCTCGTGTTTACATTCAAATGATGATGGCGGCGCAGCATGAAGGTGTGCTTAAAAATGGTTGGCATTTATTGGCGCGCTTGCACCTGATTGAACGTGAGTTTAACCGCTTAAAATCGGACGATGCGCTTTGGGATGAGAGACGATTGAGTATTGGTTTCGCCAACTACTCTCGGGAAGAAGCAAATAGCATCTCGAACAACGACTGGTTGCTTATTGCTCTGAGCTACATTTCTCAGCGAGATATGACTAACTATCTCGATATGTGGGGGTTCTCGTTCACAGAAAAAGCGAAACAGCAGGTTGTGGCGCTGAATCTACCGCCGATGCCGCTCACTTACTTTGCAAGTAGTAATACAGGCTACTGTCTGAACGAATTTGCTCAAACACCGATAACTATTGATGGTCAAACAGTTTGGCCGCTGAATCAGTGATTAAATGGTAATTTGTATGAAAAAGGGAGACTGAGTCTCCCTTTTTATTGGACTAAGCTTAGCGTTGAGTCTCGCTTATAGCTTTGCAATATATTACTTAAATGTCGACCAGATTGGTGCGTGATCTGAAGGCTTCTCGATACCACGAAGCTCATAGTCGATACCAGATTCAATACACTTTTTCGCTAGAGAAGGGGTTGCCAAAATGACATCAATTCGTAGGCCACGGTTATCATCAAAACCGCGAGAACGGTAGTCAAACCACGAAAATTGATCGTTCACCTCTGGGTATAGCTTACGGAAGGTGTCCACAAAGCCCCAGTCTAGTAAGGTTTTCAACCATTCGCGCTCTTCAGGTTGGAATGAACATTTACCTGTTTTTAGCCAACGTTTACGGTTTGGTTCGCCGATACCGATATCTGCATCAATAGGGCTGATGTTGATGTCACCCATAACAATTAATTGCTCGTCGTTATTGTGATGATCGTTTAGGTAGGTCATCAGATCTTTATAGAATTGGCGCTTGTATGGGAATTTGGTTTCGTGGCTGATGTTATCCCCTTGAGGGAAATAGCCGTTTAGCACAGTGACCTTTTCGCCGTTTTCATTTAAAAACGTTGCCATGATCATGCGCTTTTGATGTTCTTCGTTATCCGTCGGGAACCCTTTTTGTACGTGTAGAGGCTCTTGCTTACAAAGCATTGCTACGCCGTAATGTGCTTTTTGACCATGAAAATACACTTTGTAGCCCATGGCTTCGACAGCTTCAATCGGGAATGCTTCATCGTGAACTTTAATTTCCTGAAGACCAATCACATCAGGTTGGTGTTTGTCGATTAGCGCTTGGAGTTGGTGCAGTCGCGCACGTAGTCCATTGATGTTAAAGCTGATTACTTTCATTATTTATCCTTTTGGGGGCGTACTTTTTATGAATAGTATCATTGTGTAAGAGCACTGAAAATGAGTCTCGGTGAAAGGAGTGAAACGCTCTGAGCTACTTTGCTTTTAATTTGTTTTCTAAGTCGTTTTGCACGATCTTTAAAGCGTTAAGCGCAATTTCTGGATCTATCTCATTGCTCTCAAGCAAATAGATTAAATCGACAGCCAGTTTGATCTCTTCAGGTGCGTCATCTAAAGGCGAGGTTGGTTGGTCAGCCATTATTGATGTTTTTCCCTATGTGTAATTTGGTTCTCTAGCTTAAGAAGTGCTGCTTCACAACGCGCTAAACGTTGCTCGGTTGCTAGTAATACTTTTTGAGCGTCGGCACGCATAAAACTAGGAGCGCTTTCGACAGCACGTTCTTTTTCTAACACCATCTCGCGCAAGCGTCTTGCCCACTCTTGGTGTTGAGCGAGCTCCTGATAAAGCACGTTGATAGGCTTACGGAAATGGCTGCTATGTTTGATTTCATTCTTACGAATTTTAGTGGTAGAAATCTCGCGTTGAATCGCACCGATTTGCGCCACTAACCGTTCAGTGAGGTACTCAGCACGCAAAGCGGTGAGCTTACCTTCATTTTGCTCACGCACAATCGCATCCAGCGTGGCTTTTGCTTCTTTTACGCAAGGAGTAAGTAAGCGAGAGCGGCAACCAAATAAACGCTCATCAAAAAGCGGAACATGATGTTCGCCTCTTTGACGGTCAAGAACAGCGGCTTGCTTCGCCATTTGTTCTAGATTTTCCTGGAGTTGAGAAATGTTCATGACAAACCTACAAACCATGCGTCATAAGCCAATTTAATGGCTAGTATGCTGACGACAGTAACAAATACAGGACGAATGAATTTAGAACCAAATCTAATAGCGGAGTGCGCGCCAACAAAAGCACCAGCCATTAAACATACTCCCATTGTTAAGCCTAGCACCCAGTTGATGTGTCCGAGGAATGCAAAAGTGATCAAAGAGGTAAAGTTACTGGTAAAGTTCATTGCTTTTGCTAAGCCAGAGGCGAGCAAGATATTCAGCCGGTACAGCGCCATTGAACTTACTGTCCAAAAAGCCCCAGTTCCAGGCCCTGCGAGTCCGTCGTAGAATCCTATGGATAAGCCTTGCATGTACTGTTTTTTATGAAGTTTTGGGCAAGGCTCGGGTATTGGACTTTGATGAGCAGAGTGGGGTGTTTTATGAAAAACGGTATACAACGCTGCTGCCAAAATAACAAGCGGCAATCCTTTTTCCAGCCAATCCGTACTAATCGCATCTACAAATAGCGTACCTAATGTCGCTCCGACGAGTGTTGCCACGAATGCACGCCTCCAGCATTGAGGTTTGAATAGACGTTTTTTGTAGTACGTAAATGCTGCAGTAGAAGAAGCAAAGGTAGCGGCAAGTTTATTGGTGCCTAGTGCAATATGAGGCGGCAAGCCTAGCGAAAGTAGAGCAGGTACGGTAAGCATGCCACCACCACCGGCAACTGCATCAATAAATCCTGCGACAAAAGCGACAAGCGCCAACACCAACAGCATGGTTGGCTCAATCATTTCCATAAATGGTGATTCTTCTAATATTCTATTTTACGTTTAAATGGAGGTAGTG
>NZ_WXWS01000670.1:0-4466 GCF_009904715.1 Vibrio sp. V42_P2S4T144
ATGATATTCATACTCAAAATCAAGCCGTGAATGATGCCGAAGTTGATTTATAAAATCAATTTATAATCAGTATGTTGTATCGAAAGTTAATGCTTAATTGAAATGAATCGAAAAGCCGAAAAACATTTGAAATATAAGGCTACCGCACAAGCCGCGATGGGTAAGCCAGAACGTACCTGTCCATAAACAGTGGACGACGAACACTGACTTTGTGGAGTAAAGATAGACAGATATTCACCATTGTGTTCGCCTTTCTTTTTCTGTCGCTTTCGATAATACTCTTGCGCAATATTACTCAGCTGGAAAATTTTATGCCTCAAGCAAACTCTGTGGTCGTACTCGACTTTGAAACCACAGGTCTCTCTCCTACTTTAGGTGATCGCGCAATAGAAATTGGTGCAGTAAAGTTAGTCAATGGCGAGGTTGTCGATAGTTTTCAGCAACTCATGAATCCCGGTTTCAGAGTGAGTTCTTTCATTGAGAACTACACCGGCATTACCAACAATATGTTGCGATCGGCACCAAGCTGCGAAGAGGTAATGGCGTCATTTAGTGAGTTCATTGCAGGCGAAAACCTTATCGCTCACAACGCGTCCTTCGATAAACGATTTTTAGATGCGGAGCTTGAACGAATCAACTGTGGTTATTCGGGTGAGTTTGCTTGCTCCTTACTAGTGGCAAGACGGCTCATTCAAGAAGCCCCATCACATAAGCTAGGTGAACTTGTTCGCTATAAAAATATCGACAACGACGGTGTTTTCCACCGAGCACTAGCCGATGCGCAAATGACAGCCAAGCTTTGGCTCTTAATGGTCGAAGGGATAGAAAACTCAGGCGTCGAAAAACCAAGTTTTCAGTTGATGCAAACGGTCAGTAAAACAGCCAAAGGAAAAGTCGACCTGCTACTCGCCAAAAGCCGTGCGTAACCCCCTCCGAACTAAAAGCTGATTCTAGTCTCTTAGACGTTTAAGTGATTTTCGATATACATGCGATATTGGTTATCCCAGTTAATTTCCTAATCCGAAAGCGGAAGTTCGCTGGTCTCACCAACCAAACTGGCTTACTATGCCAGGTACCTAAAACGCTTTGTGAGTCACTCATGAGCAGAAAAAATAACAAAAATCTCAGCATTCTTCTTAAACTCAACACCTTTATTGCACCTTATAAATGGCGGGTTGCGGCAGCCTTGGTTGCCCTTGTCGCGACAGCAAGTTTGACGTTATCCGTTGGCTATGGAGTGCGCATTCTTATCGACCAAGGCTTTGCTCAGCAATCATTGCAAGAGCTCACCAATGCGATTCAGTTTATTGTCGGTGTCACATTGTGTATTGCCATTGGGACTTTCTTTCGCTTTTACCTTGTCTCTGCCGTAGGTGAGCGCGTTAGTGCGGATATTCGCCTTGCGGTGTTTAACCATGTGATTACGCTGCATCCGAGCTATTTTGAGACTAACAGTAGTGGCGACATAATGTCGCGCCTGACTACCGATACCACATTGCTGCAAAGCATTATCGGTTCATCGTTCTCAATGGCGATGCGTAGCGCTTTGATGTGCTTTGGTGCCATCATTATGTTATTCGCTACCAACGTTAAGCTCACGCTGATTGTGCTTGCTTCTGTGCCTTTGGTTTTGGTACCAATTTTGTTTTATGGACGACGTGTGCGTGCGCTCTCTCGTCAAAGTCAGGACTCAATGGCTGATGTTGGCAGCTACGCTGGAGAAGCGATAGAACATATTAAAACCGTGCAAAGTTTTAGCTCAGAGTCGCATGAACAAGCGGCTTTCGCTGTCGAGGTGGAAAAAGCTTATGAAATAGGCAGACAGAGAGTAAAACAGCGAGCGATCCTGATATCAGGCGTTATTGTGATTGTGTTCAGCGCGATTGCAGGCATGCTTTGGGTAGGCGGCAGCGATGTGATTCACGGAAAAATGTCTGCGGGTGACCTAGCCGCATTTGTGTTTTATGCCATTATGGTTGCCTCATCGACTGCAACCATTTCCGAAGTCATGGGTGAATTGCAAAGAGCCGCAGGTGCTACCGAACGGCTGATTGAGATCCTTCAAGTAGACAGCGATATTAAAGCGCCGAACAACTATTTGCCTGTCCGTTCCGACATGCCTGCTGAGGTTAACTTTAATTCGGTGAGTTTCAACTACCCTTCTCGACCAAATCAACCAGCAATCAAAGAATTAAATCTAACCGCTGAACAAGGAAAAGTGTTGGCGTTGGTCGGCCCTTCTGGTGCAGGTAAAACAACACTATTCGAACTGCTGCAACGATTTTATGACCCACAGCAAGGGCAAGTGTTGTTTGGTGGTGAAGATATTCGACAGTTCAACCCAAACGAGCTTCGACGCCAAATGGCGCTCGTACCACAACAACCAGCGCTGTTTAGCCATGATGTTTTTCATAATATTCGCTACGGTAATCCTGAAGCGACGGATGAACAAGTTATCGAAGCCGCGAAAAAAGCCCATGCCCATGAGTTTATTGAGAAGCATCCCGAAGGCTATCACAGCTTTTTAGGCGAGCGCGGCGTTAGGCTATCGGGCGGACAAAAGCAGCGTATTGCGATTGCTCGCGCGATTCTAAAAGATCCAAAAATCTTACTGCTAGACGAAGCTACCAGCGCCCTTGATAGTGAAAGTGAACATCACGTTCAGCAAGCACTTGAAGCTCTAATGAAAGGACGCACAACGCTGATCATTGCTCATCGTCTTTCGACTATCCAACATGCGGATAAAATTGCGGTGCTCGACAATGGCGAATTAGTCGATGTTGGTAACCACCAATCATTAATGCAAAGCTGTGAGTTGTATCAGCGACTTGTAGCATTGCAATTTAAGCACTTGGAGTAACGCCTAGTTAAGCGCTCAAAAATAAGCAAAGGCGGACCAAATAATTTAATAACAGGAGTTTAACGATGTTTTTGTGTCAGTCCAGCGAGCCCTTGCGAGACTAGGAATCTAATAGCAGCGCTCTGAGTGGTTAATGAGATAATTTAGACCATGAAGAGCCAGGATAGAAGATCCCACATCATGTCCCATCGTCGCTGTACAAGGTGACGAAATACAAAAGATGCCACTCGCAGTTAAACGAGCGGCATTAAACCAAGCAGCTCGCCTTTTAACAAAGGAATTCCAGTAAGAATCCAGTAACCAGCGTATTCTCCCTTCAACTAGAAACACTCGTTCACAACTACCATATAAAACCCAACTAGCTTCATTTGTAACAACTCAGGTTTCAAAAATAGGAAATCATTACTGAAAAAGTTTACCGCGTTTTGTGTTGCTATCTATGGTTACAATATTTGAGACATCAATGCCTTTAAACCAAGCAACACAAAAGCGGCACCGATATGAACAGCGAAGCGAAACAACTATTTTCTTATCTATGTCAGCGATACGATGCGCTTTCTCAAGAGCTTGAGTCTCGCCCTTTTCCTGAATTTTCTGAGACTATTACTCATCCTCTTGGGCACTGTTTAGTCCGTTGCCCAGCAGGTAGCCAACGCTTTTCTATTGTAGCAGTCAACTTTGCACCCTCCGTTCGCGGGCAAGGCGTGCTTACTGCATTTATCGACTACATCAAAAGCAATCCTTACCACTACCAAGGTGTTGAGGTTGCAATCATTGAAAACAAGAACTTAGCTAAACGGCTTTTGTCTCTTGGCTGGAAGTACAAGTCCCTGTTTGGCAAGATTTTCTTCGCTAGCAAGCCGACCCTAGTAAAGGACTTTCAGTCTGCGTAATAGTTATTACGAAACCGCATCGACATCCAAAGTAAAACCATCACTCAAAATCCGTAAGCATGTTGAAAAAAACTTGGCGATCTTCTGCAGTACTTCCTCGATGAGCAGTGTATTCAACGTGCGCGTCTGCGCTGGCTTTTGGGGATAGATTGATGCCCCATAACGCATTAATTTGGTTTGGTACGATGGAATAACGCATATCAACAATTCGCATTTCATTATTCGGATCCTTCGCTACAAAACCGTTTGAAAACCAACGGAAACGTTCGATGTCTTTTGCTTGTTGCGATTGCGGGTTTAGCCACGGAAATTGCTCTTTTATATTTAACTTTGGAGTTGATTCGCCAGGGTAAATTTTTATTGAACGCCCTACCCTTACTGCATCTACATAGTAGTTATCTTCCGTTTCATAAATCAGCTTCCAAACCAAAAGGTTGCTAAAGCTTGGTTTGGCTTTTAATTGTATAGCGTTGTGTTGTCGCTCTTTGACGATTTCCCAACCAGCTACTTCTGCTCTATCTCGTTGTATCGTTCCAAGACTTAGGTAAGCCAGGCACCATAAAAATGCAATGCGGGCATAGTTTGGGCTTCGCTTCAGTGCAACAAACAAAAGCAATATTAAAATAGGGAGTGTGAACGCGGGGTCGATTACCGAAATAGTGTTCCAAGCATAACGCGTGTTGCTTATCGGCCATAGAAGCTGTGTTCCATAA
>NZ_WXWS01000447.1:0-4455 GCF_009904715.1 Vibrio sp. V42_P2S4T144
ATATGCAACAAGCGGAGCTAGCTCTGTACTCAACTCGATGTGAAGCGAATGTGTTAGAACTAATACGAAGAGATGCAGAAAGAGAAGCTTTCTCGAGCGCTGCTGAGCTTTCGGATATGCTGGCTAAGGCTAAAGCTGAAAAGCTTCGAATTTGCGTGTTCATACCACAAGGAACGAGCGAATTCGTATTGCTGCAAGGGCAGGACTTAGTTATCTAGCAATGCCAAATGCTAAAGTGGATACGTAGTTCGTTACACTAAAGCCAATAAAAAACGCCAGCGGATTATGCGCTGGCGTTTTTATTTACTTCTCAGATTGATTAATCACGGAAGTTGTTAAACTGGAATGGGATACCCATCTCTGCTCCACGAATCGCTGCCATTGTCGCTTGCAGGTCGTCGCGTTTCTTACCAGTAACACGTACTTTGTCGCCTTGAATAGAGGCTTGTACTTTTAACTTTGCGTCTTTGATAAGTTTCACTACTTTTTTCGCCGTTGGAGTATCAATACCTTGGCGGAAAAGCAGAGTTTGGTGCCAGTTTTTACCAGTAACGTCTGGGTCTTGTGCATCCATTGCGTTCGCGTCAATGTTACGCTTCGCTAAGTGGCCGCGTAAAATGTCGCGCATTTGCTTAAGTTGGAAGTCACCTTCCGCAGACATTTTTACGTTTTCTTCTACTAGCTCAAAGCTCGCATTTACGTTGCGGAAATCGAAACGAGTAGACAATTCACGGTTAGCGTTATCAACGGCGTTACGTAGTTCAACCGTATCGATTTCAGAAACAATATCAAACGATGGCATGAAGATTCCTTGATTATTTTGTTATAGGGACTTTCGGGACTTAACAGCGCTTGCCAGCATATCTAGCATTGTAGCAGTGTCTTCCCAACCTAGGCATGGATCTGTAATAGACTGACCATACGTTAGGTTATTGATGTCAGTCATTGGCTGATTGCCTTCAAGAATAAAGCTTTCAGCCATGATACCCGCAATACGAGTGCTGCCTGACTTAATTTGGTTACAAATGTCCTGAGCTACGTCGATTTGTTTTCTGTGTTGCTTCTGACAGTTTGCATGGCTGAAATCCACAACCAAACGTTGTGGCAATCCAAACTCAGCTAAAGCATCACATGCTTGTTTGACTGATGCTTCATCAAAGTTAGGGCCTTTTTCTCCACCGCGCAGAATAATATGACCATAAGGGTTACCACTTGTGCGGTAAACCGTCATTCGACCGTTCTTATCTGGCGAGTAGAAGTAATGCGATGCTTTCGATGCGCGAATTGCATCAATTGCAATTTTTACGTTGCCATTTGTGCCATTTTTGAAACCAACTGGGCAAGATAGTGCCGACGCCATTTCACGGTGAATTTGTGATTCTGTTGTGCGAGCACCAATCGCGCCCCAAGTGATCAAATCCGCGATGTATTGGCCAGTGATCATATCAAGAAACTCAGTAGCAGTCGCAAGACCAAGCTTGTTGATATCCAGTAGTAGTTTACGAGCTTTATGAAGACCAGCTTCAAGTGCGTAAGAACCATCTAGGTTAGGGTCCGTAATCAAACCTTTCCAACCAACTACTGTACGAGGCTTTTCAAAGTAAGTACGCATCACGATAAACAGTTCGTCTTTGTACTTGTCTTGGATTTCACTCAGGCGAGTGGCGTAATCAATGGCAGCTTCAGTGTCGTGAACAGAACACGGACCTACAATCGCAAGAAGGCGATCGTCTTCACCCGATAAAATGTTTTCAATCTGACGACGAGATTGAGCGATACGGTCTGCAACGTCATCCGTAATAGGATGTACACTACCTAGCTCTGCTGGGGTAGGCATTGGACCCAAAGGTTGGGTTCTCAATTCATCTGTTTTTATAGGCATGTTATAGCTTTATTCTCTATTGCGAAGGGGTAAAGATAACGGAATTACAGGCAGGAATAAACCGTTTCACGGGAATCTTCGCCAGGAAATACCGAATTGTATACAAAGGTGTAGGTATTCATTTAAATGACTTATGTATAAATGACAAAACTTGATCATTAAATCAATATATATACATTTGAATTTATAACCATTTTATCTATCTCGCTGTAAGGTAATCTAAGTAACTGCGATAAACTTCATACCTTACGGGTGACGCCGTCACTTTATGAGGGTTAAATAACTCGTGAGATCGAGCTTTTGTTAACATTTCTTTGACATCTATTTCTTTCGTTGATTAACTGGTCTGACTAGATTGGTAAGGAGACCAAAATGTTATCAGCTCTACGTCGTGCGAATTTGTATCTAAATCTGTTTGGCTTTTCGAAAGTGCCGCTGATTTGGCTTTGCCACCCTAAAATCATTGCGATAGATAGCAAGCATGTTGAGGTTCGTATCCCATTGCGCAGAAGAACGAAGAACCACCTGAATAGCATGTATTTCGGCGCTTTAGCCGTTGGCGCTGATGTTGCTGGTGGTTTTCTTGCTATGAGTAAAGCGCAAGAAAAGGGAGAAGCGATCTCGCTAGCATTTAAAGGTGTGAAAGCCGAGTTTTTAAAGCGCCCGGAAGCCGATGTGCACTTTGTTTGTAACGATGGTCATGTCATTGATGAGATGCTCGAGCACACCTTGGCAACGGGTGAACGAGTAAATCGTGACGTAAAAATTGTCGCGCTGTGTCCTAACTTACATGGTGACGAGCCAATGGCTGAATTCTCGCTTACTCTTTCGATAAAAAAAGCAGCCCAACAAAGAAAAGAGGCTGCCTAGTGGTTTGTGGCTCGTTTGTTTAAAGGCGTTGGCTTAATTGAGTTCAATCTTCTCGATAGAGACGATTTTGGAGCGATTTAAGACCACTTTCCAGCGGTAATAAACAGGCTCATCGGTGTGGTTGTCCTCTTTGACAATCACATTGAGCAAATGACGTTTCTCTACTGACTCTTTGGTTACTTGACCTTCATTTAAACGGTAAACTCGGTTTGAGCTTTTATCCATCAAGCGGATGATAGGGCGTAAACTGATGTTCAATGTTTCTCTCGTTTGTTCGTAACCACTCAAGAAAAGAGAGGTCGCCATTTCGGTTTTCTCGTGATAATGAAGAATCTGCTCTTCACGTTGAACGACGCGTTTTTTACGTATTCTTTGAATCTTATCCGGCAAGCTACTTAAGGTACGATAATCGAGCCACTCCAATTTTTTGCCAACCACTTTTTTCGTCGTTGGATCAACATACTTCTTACGCCATTTTGGCTTGCCTTTACGGATCCATCGCCACATAGCATCGCGTAAATCATCTTTAAAGATTTCTCGTAAAGCGTAAATAAAAGACATCGCGATAATGAATGAAGCAGAAATTTCCCCCAGATAATCGCGAGCGAGAATCACGGTAGAGGTCACGACAACCATCACTAAACCAGTTGCAATGCCTTTGATTGCACGCTTGATGTTGTTACCCATCGATATGGTTTCTTCACGAAGCACGATAGGGTGTTCAATCAATCGCCTTAGCAAGCGCATTTTGTTAGATAAGCGAGTAACGTCTTCAACGACTCTTGATGAGTTGTATTTGTTGAGTTTACGATGGGCTTGCTCTTTCTCACATAGCGTGATCAGGCGCTTCTTGATCGTGCCATAGTCGCCTTCACGTGGTAGGTGGGCCACCAGTGACAGGAACTTTTGCTCGGTATACCAAGACAGATAGTTATCGATGTTAACGTAGTAGCGTTTTAAGTTCTCTTCGTAAGGAATAGAACGCCGCAAGCGCTTTAAGATCTCAAGCGTGAGCTCGATAACTTCGTCCACTTCATCTTCCGTTACGGAGTTGTTCTCATGCTTGTTTAAACTTGCTACCGCTTTGTCTAGCGCGATAACGTATTGGTAAGCGAACAAACTCAAACTTACTCGGTATTGCTGATTCGACAGGCGTCCACGTTTGGCAAGTCGACTGTGTACTAGCGGAAGAAGGATTTCAGTACTGTAATAAGATCGTTGCTGTGTGATTGAGGTGTAATAAAATTCGGATTCACTGATGATATCGGCGTTTAAACCAAGCTCACCAGGTATAAAAAAGTAAATATCTAGGTCGACACTTTTGCTCTTTGCGAGTGCATGACTGATTTTTAATGTTATTGAGTCTTGTTTATCGACGGTGACCAAAGAAAGCTCCTGACTTTGCTAAAGCATTCTTAACTTATGCGTTCCGTTGAGCAGGTAAGTATAAGAGTGCTAAAAGAGTGACTGGGGCATATAGCTGAACGACAACAGCATAACAGAGCACTATGCTTTTCTCTCTGATTTTCTTGTTAGTTTAGGTATAATTCCACGTAAATTTAAAAAGAGACAAAATCAATGATTAAAATTGGTCAAATTAACAGCTTAGAAGTCATTAAAAAGGCTGATTTTGGCGTATTTCTGGATGGCGATGATTACGGTTCTGTTCTACTACCTAGTAAGTATGTACCAGAGGGTACTGA
>NZ_WXWS01000200.1:0-4440 GCF_009904715.1 Vibrio sp. V42_P2S4T144
TAACAATACTCCACGTCTTTAAAACCCTAAACTGACCTTTTTCAAACCAAAAAGTGAGCATTTTGACCAATATTTAATCGTGCATTTTTATCACTACTCTATGTTCGCTGAGGGCCTATTTACCCATAGGTACAATGAATACAATGCCGTTCCTTTTAGTATGAACAGAATCATTTAGGGCGCGACAAATGTTAAAGAAAGTTTTCGGCATTGGCCTTTTATCCGTTTTAGCTGCTTGTGCAGACGAAGAGATAACCAAACAACCTAATACTCCCTTACCTACGATAGACGTCTCCAAAGTCATCTATGAGCCCGTTCAATCGTGGTTCACCTTTACAACAAGGCTTCAAGCCCCAGAGAAAGTTTCTTTAATGCCACGCGTTTCCGGAGTTATTGAAACGGTAGAATTCAAAGACGGACAGAGTGTCAACAAAGGTGACTTACTCGTCACTCTTGATGATCGAACCTTCAAAGCTCAGGTCTCACGACTTGAAGCGCAAGTTAAGAGTGCTCGAGCTGCGCTAGAGCAAGCAGCAAACGAACAAAAGAGAGCCGCCCAACTGGTTAAGCGAAAAGCCATCTCAGCGGAACAAGCAGAGGCCCGAGATACCGCAGTAAAGCAACGCTCTGCAGAACTAATGGCCTTGCGTGCTCAGTTAGAATCCGCAAAGTTAGATCTTGAGTTTACGAAGATATATGCCCCTATTAGCGGCACTATTTCAAGAGCATTCATTACTAAAGGAAACAATGTAAACGCAAATCAAAGCGTTATATCAAACATTGTCTCTAACGATCAGGTATATGCATACTTTGATGTCGATGAGCGAACTTGGAACCGTTACTTCTCGACAATCAATGCCGACTCTAACTTACCTACTCGTCTTGAACTATCTGGACAAAATGGGCAGGTGTTTTTTGGACGCGTTGACTTTGTCGACAACTCCATCAACGAAAACACCGGTACTTTGCAGGTTCGAGCGGTATTCGATGCAACAAAATCAAACTTAAAAGTGGGATCGTTTGGCCGAGTTCAGATATCAACAACCAAACCAGTTGAACGAGTTCTCGTTCCAGAGCGTTCTATTGGCACAGATCTAGAAAACCGCTTTGTATTAACACTCAATGAAGAGAATACGTTGCAATACAGCATCGTAACCTTAGGCGAACGTTACGGAACATTTCGTGCTATCGAGAATGGCTTGAACGCCGACTCAATTATTGCGGTAAATGGCCCAGCAAAAGTTGGCCCAAATAGCAAAGTCACACCAAAAAATGTCACGCTAGATATTAGCAATACTTCATTGATTATGGCTTCAAACTCAACATCGTTGCCAAACAAACGTTTAGCTCAAGACTAAGAAGACAACCGAATGAAATTTGCACACTTTTTTATTCAAAGACCCATATTTGCCTCTATGTTATCGCTATTGATATTAATAGTAGGCGCAATTTCACTTTTGCAGTTGCCTGTGAGTGAATATCCAGAGGTTGTCCCTCCTACAGTAGTAGTTACAGCAAACTATCCTGGTGCGAACCCAAAAGTAATCGCAGAAACAGTTGCTACGCCTCTGGAGCAAGAAATTAATGGTACAGAAAACATGTTATATATGTTTTCACAGGCAACCAGTGACGGCAGAATGACATTGACCGTAACCTTTGCTTTAGGTACGGACTTGGACAAAGCTCAGGTTCAAATTCAAAATCGCGTCACTACAGCTTTGCCCCGGTTACCAGAAGCCGTCCAACGGTTAGGAGTTGTTGCCGAAAAAGCCTCTCCTGATCTCACCATGGTTGTGCATATATATTCTCCAGATTCTAGCCGTGAAGTCAGTTATTTAGCTAACTACGCTAATTTAAACTTGAAAGATGAGATAGCTCGGCTCGGAGGCGTTGGTGATGTGCGCCTTTTCGGTGGTGACGAGTACTCAATGCGCTTGTGGTTAAATCCAGATGAGCTCGCTTCTAGAAATCTAACCGTAATGGACGTTGTCTCCGCCGTCCGATCTCAAAACCAACAGGTGGCAGCAGGCTCATTAGGTGCGCAACCAGCCGCTAATGAAAACCAATTCCAAGTTTTGTTGAACGTAAAAGGCCGCTTGGAGAATATTGATGAATTCAACGACATTGTAGTAAAAGTTGACGAAACAGGGGCTTTGACACGTCTTAAAGACGTTGCACGCGTAGAGCTAGGTCAAAACTCTTATGCACTGCGCGCCTTGTTAAATGGTAAACCAGCGGTGGCGATGCCCGTATTCCAGCGCCCTGGTGCTAATGCTATTGAGCTATCTAATCAGGTTCGTTCAACCATGGACCGTTTACAAACAGCCTTTCCAGCTGGAGTTTCATATGAAATAGCCTACGACCCGACCGTCTTTGTTCGTGGTTCGATAGACGCGGTGGTTCATACTCTGCTAGAGGCAATTGTACTTGTTGTTGTCGTAGTCATTTTGTTTTTGCAAACATGGCGCGCGTCTATCATCCCTATCATTGCGGTGCCTGTTTCATTAATCGGTACGTTCGCTGTAATGCAAATGCTCGGAGTATCGATTAACACACTTTCGTTGTTTGGACTTGTTCTCGCCATAGGCATCGTCGTCGATGACGCCATTGTCGTCGTCGAAAACGTGGAACGGAACATCCATAATGGCCTTGCACCACTAGAAGCAACGAAACAAGCAATGACCGAAGTTACCGGGCCAATTATTGCAATTGCTTTAGTGTTATGTGCGGTGTTCATCCCGACGACCTTTATTACAGGGTTATCCGGTCAGTTTTATAAGCAGTTCGCACTAACAATTACGATCTCGACGATTATTTCAGCAATTAACTCGTTGACGTTATCGCCTGCTTTATCAGCACTGCTATTACAAGATAAGAACGCAAAACCCGATCGGCTAACCAAGCTATTGGATGCGGTTTTTGGTAAGTATGTTTTTGCGCCATTCAATAGAATTTTTGAGTACAGCTCGAACCAATATCAAGCTCTGGTCAAGAAGCTGATTCGCTTTAGCCTTGTTGTTGTGGTGGTATACATTGCGTTACTCGGGGGAACGGCTTCTCTATTCAAAGCAGTTCCTGGAGGATTCATTCCTCAACAAGATAAGCAGTATTTAGTTGCGATCGCCCAACTTCCAGATGCAGCAAGTTTAGATCGAACAGAGTCCGTTATTAAAGAAATGGAAAACCTCGCGCTGGCAACACCTGGCGTAGCACAAACCATTTCTTTCCCAGGCTTATCGGTCAATGGTTTTACTAACAGTCCGAATAGTGGCATCGTTTTTGTTACGCTTGAGGACTTCGATAAACGAAATGATCCAACTCTCGGAGCAAATGCGATTGTTGCATCTTTGAATAAGAGCTTTTCAATCATTGATGAAGCCTTCGTTGCGATTTTTCCACCACCACCAATCCAAGGACTTGGCTCTACTGGCGGCTTTAAACTTCAAATCGAAGACCGAGCGAACAAGGGGTTTGATGAGCTCTTCAAGCAATTGAACTTGGTAATAAGTGAGGCATCAACAAGACCCGAGCTGATGGGATTATATTCCACATTTCGTATACAAGTGCCGCAGATGGACATCCAAATAGATCGTGAACAAGCGATGCTGCAAGGTGTTCCTCTAGAGCAGGTTTTTGATGCGCTTCAAGTTTATTTAGGATCATTATACGTCAATGACTTCAATATGTTTGGTAGAACATACAAAGTGAATGCCCAGGCAGACATGAACTATCGTCTCGAACCTGACCAAATACTTAACTACAAAGTAAGAAATGCTGCCGGACAAATGGTTCCTCTCGGCGCTGTACTGGAGATCATACCCACGATTGGGCCTGACCGCGTGATGCACTATAACGGCTACCCTAGTGCAGAACTAAACGGCAGTCCTGCTTTTGGTTACAGTTCTGACCAAGCCCAAACGGCTATTGAGGAAGTTCTGGATCAAAACCTAGCAGAGGGAATGGTTTATGAATGGACTGATGTAACCTACCAGCAGATTTTGGCTGGTAACACGATGGTGTATATATTCCCACTTGTTGTTTTGTTAGTTTTCATGGTGCTAGCTTCGCAGTACGAGAGTTTAAAACTGCCATTCGCTATCATTTTGATCGTTCCTATGACCATTTTTTCTGCGCTAGCAGGTGTTTGGTTCATTGGTGGTGACAACAATATATTCACACAAATTGCTTTGATTGTCCTTGTGGCTCTAGCGTGTAAAAATGCCATCTTGATGGTGGAGTTCGCTAAAGAACTTAAAGACAATGGCCAAGATACCTTATCAGCGATTTTGGAAGCATGTCGTTTACGTCTTCGACCGATTCTAATGACATCAATTGCATTTACCGCTGGTGTTATTCCATTAATGATTGGTACAGGGGCCGGAGCGGAAATGCGACAAGCAATGGGTATTGCTGTATTCTCGGGTATGGTAGGCGTAACGG
>NZ_WXWS01000259.1:0-4437 GCF_009904715.1 Vibrio sp. V42_P2S4T144
ACTCTCAAAAGTGCTATTTATGGGAAAAATTCAATCGAAAGTTTGATCTATGCAACATTGCAAACGATTGCAGGATGATAGTATTCGCCGGATTTGTCTGCGTATCTTGAAAATAGGGAATTATTATGAAAAACGCGTTACAAGGCGCTCAAATGCTCTTTGTCGCTTTTGGTGCTTTGGTGCTTGTGCCGCTCCTAACTGGCCTTGATCCAAACGTAGCCCTCTTTGGTGCCGGTGTCGGTACTCTCCTCTTCCAGTTAATGACTAAACGTTCTGTTCCCATCTTCCTTGCCTCTTCTTTTGCGTTTATTGCTCCTATTATGTTCGGTATCCAAACTTGGGGTATCGGTGCAACGATGGGCGGCTTGATGGCAGCGGGCTTAGTTTATGTGGCTCTAGGGGCGATGATCAAAGTGCGTGGTGTGGTGTTGGATTTATCCATAAAATTCTCCCGCCCGTTGTCGTTGGCCCTGTGATCATGGTTATCGGCCTTGGCCTTGCCCCAACGGCAGTGAACATGGCGGTAGGTAAAACTGGTGATGGAGCTGCACAGCTAGTTAATGGTGATGCTGCGATCATTATCTCGGCGGTCTCACTGCTCACAACCATTGTACTCAGCGTTTTTGCAAAAGGCTTTTTGAAGCTCGTTCCTATTGTTGGTGGTATTCTTGCTGGTTACTCTGTTTCTCTATTCTACGGTGTGGTTGATTTCACTCCCGTAGAGCAAGCGGCTTGGCTAGCCATGCCAAACTTCACCGCGCCAGAGTTCAATATCAACGCAATTTTGTTCATGATTCCTGTCGCTATCGCACCTGCGGTTGAGCACGTAGGTGACATGCTTGCTATCTCAAACGTTACAGGAAAAAACTACCTGAAAAAACCAGGCCTTCACCGCACAATCGCAGGTGACGGGGTGGCAACTATCGCAGCTTCGATGGTGGGTGCTCCACCAAACACCACTTACAGTGAAGTAACAGGAGCGGTAATGCTAACCAAAGCATTTAACCCTGTGATCATGACTTGGGCAGCAATCACCGCAATCGTACTTGCATTGGTAGGTAAGCTAGGTGCGGTTCTTCAAACGATTCCAGTTCCTGTTATGGGCGGCATCATGATTCTGCTGTTCGGCTCCATCGCAACGGTAGGCCTCAACACACTGATCAAGAATAACGTTGATTTACATAAGTCTCGTAACCTAGTGATTGTTGCCGTAACACTTGTGTTTGGCATTGGTGGTATGGCTTTCGGTATTGGTGAGTTCAGTCTACAAGGTGTGAGCCTATGCGGTATCGTGGCAATTATTCTTAACCTTGTGCTACCAAACGATTTAGGTGAAAACCACGTTGTGGATAACGCACAAATGGAAGAAGAAAGCGCGAAATAGTTCGTTTGCGCCGCTTTATTAGTTGGCGTGTCTTACTCTTCTCCTCTTGTAGATACAAAAAAGGCTTGGTTTTCACCAAGCCTTTTTCTGTTCAGTCATAGTAATACATCAAAGAATTACTTAGTACCGAAGATCTTATCACCTGCATCGCCTAGACCCGGAACGATGTAGCCTTTGTCATTAAGCTTCTCATCGATTGCCGCAGTGTATAGCTCAACATCTGGGTGTGCTTTTTCTAGCGCTTCAATACCTTCTGGTGCAGCAACAAGTACCAGCACTTTGATTTGGTTACAACCTTTCTCTTTTAGGAGATCGATCGTAGCAATCATAGAACCACCTGTTGCAAGCATTGGGTCAACAACAAGCGCAATACGCTCCTCGATGTTTGAAGCAAGCTTGTTGAAGTAAGGAACTGGCTCAAGCGTTTCTTCATCACGGTAAATACCCACAACACTGATACGTGCGCTTGGCATGTGCTCAAGAACTCCATCCATCATGCCTAGACCTGCACGTAGGATTGGCACTACGGTTACTTTTTTACCTTTAATCTGGTCTACTTCTACCGGACCGTTCCAACCATCAATGGTCACTTTTTCTGTTTCAAAGTCTGACGTTGCTTCGTAAGTAAGTAGGCTACCGACCTCAGTCGCTAACTCACGAAAACGTTTTGTGCTGATGTCACCTTCTCTCATTAGACCAATTTTATGTTTTACTAGAGGGTGCTTTACTTCAACAACTTTCATGTCCATCTCCGGCTATAGTTGGCAATATTTAAACAAACCTTCAGATTATACATGATTTTCACAGGGATATCAGGATAAATCACTAAAGAAAAAAACAGACGCAAACGTTTGCTATCTATGTTTAAGCACTGTTAGAATAGCGCCGTTTTCATATCCAACTTAATACCGAGGACTTCCCTGTGAGTGGTAACAACTCTTCTCTTAGCTATAAAGACGCTGGTGTAGATATTGATGCAGGCAACGCGCTTGTGGATCGTATTAAGGGTGCGGTAAAACGTACTCGTCGCCCTGAAGTTATGGGTGGTATCGGTGGTTTTGGCGCGCTATGCGAATTGCCAACTAAATACAAACAACCTGTACTGGTTTCTGGTACTGATGGCGTTGGCACAAAACTTCGCCTAGCACTGGATATGAACAAGCACGACACGATTGGCATCGACCTAGTGGCAATGTGTGTAAATGATCTTATCGTGCAAGGCGCAGAGCCACTGTTTTTCCTAGATTACTACGCAACAGGCAAACTAGACGTTGATACCGCAGCGGATGTTGTTTCAGGTATCGCAGAAGGGTGTGTTCAAGCAGGTTGTGCCCTAATTGGTGGCGAAACTGCGGAGATGCCTGGCATGTATGAAGGCGAAGACTACGACGTAGCTGGTTTCTGTGTTGGCGTAGTAGAAAAAGAAGACGTGATTGACGGCACGAAAGTCGCTGCTGGTGATGCACTTATCGCTGTTGGTTCAAGCGGCCCACACTCAAACGGTTACTCCCTTATCCGTAAGATCCTAGAAGTATCTGGTGCAGATAAGAGCGAAGAGCTAGCAGGCCGCACTATTGGTGAGCACCTACTAGAACCAACAAAAATTTACATCAAGTCAGCACTTAAGATGATTGAGAAACACGACATCCATGCGATTTCTCATATCACTGGTGGTGGTTTCTGGGAAAACATCCCACGCGTACTGCCTGAAGGCACGAAAGCAGTTATCGATGGTAACAGTTGGGAATGGCCAGTTATCTTCAAGTGGCTACAAGAGAAAGGCAACGTCGACACACACGAAATGTACCGCACATTCAACTGTGGTGTAGGTCTAATCGTCGCACTACCGAAAGACCAGGCAGATGCAGCAGTTGCTCTTCTTAAAGAAGAAGGCGAAAACGCGTGGGTGATTGGTCAAATCGCACAAGCAGACGCGAACGAAGAGCAAGTTGAAATCCAATAATTTGCAAATCGAGCTCAAAAGATAAGAAGAATGAGGACACTAGATGACTAGGTCCTCATTTTGCTATCTAGAACACTAAAAACCATTCTATTAGTAGGTAGTTTAGAAACTACATAACTCCAACCTACAATACCAAGGCGCTCTCGACATCATGAAAAACCATACCCTAAAAAACATTGTGGTCCTCATCTCGGGTAACGGAAGTAACCTGCAAGCTATCTTGGAAGCTTGCGAAGACAGCATGCCAAACGCACGAGTGGCAGCCGTGTTCTCTAACAAAGCAGATGCTTTTGGTTTAGAACGTGCAAAAAAGTTTGATGTGGACGGTCACTTTGTCGACCCTAAAGCATTCAGCTCGCGTGAAAGCTTTGATGCAGAGCTAATGAGTCAAATAGATGAATACCAACCAGACGTGATTATTCTTGCTGGTTACATGCGCATTCTGAGCAGCGCATTTGTTTCTCATTACATGGGTAAGATGATCAATATCCACCCTTCTCTTCTACCAAAATATCCTGGGCTACACACACACCAGAGAGCAATTGATGCTGGCGATAAAGAACATGGTACGAGTGTGCACTTTGTAACGGAAGAGCTTGATGGTGGCCCTGTCATACTGCAAGCAAAAGTTCCTGTGTTCGAAGACGATGATGCTAGT
Organism: Vibrio sp. V42_P2S4T144; assembly: GCF_009904715.1. Lineage (NCBI taxonomy): Bacteria > Pseudomonadati > Pseudomonadota > Gammaproteobacteria > Vibrionales > Vibrionaceae > Vibrio > Vibrio sp. V42_P2S4T144. The sequence continues at coordinate 4,006 of NZ_WXWS01000259.1, forward strand.
GTACTTGCGGCACGTGTTCAGGCGCAGGAGCACCGAATCTACCCTATGGTGGCTAAGTGGCTGGTAGACGAGCGGTTGATCATGAAGGATGGTAAAGCCTATTTAGATGGCGCAGAGCTTGGCGTACATGGGTACGCCTCAGATGAGTAGCCCTGAATAATAAACTCCAAGCACAAAAGAGCAGCCTGAGGGCTGCTCTTGGTTGTTTTAATACTTATAAACTTGATTCAAGAAAACCATGGTGAGACTAGAAACCTAAAACCCAACATTCTAAAAAATCCCATAACCACTTGAGTAACATAACACTCGGAAAGTAGATTCTGAATCTGGTTCGTTCTTCACCGTTCAGACTGACGAGGTGTTTTATGAGAAATTTCTATCAGTTACGTCTTTACAGCAAGCCTTAGCGAGACTAGGACTCTACTACCAGCA
>NZ_WXWS01000457.1:0-4437 GCF_009904715.1 Vibrio sp. V42_P2S4T144
ATATGTTTTCTTGGTAAATAATTAGCTGGGCTTATTGTTGATTGTTTTTGTTGTTTCCTATTTAGATATGGATAAAAGCTCAACTACTTTTCCTATACCAACTTACTCCCTGAATTGGCTTGCGCGCTTTTTCTCCCCTCTAAAAAAACATAGCGTTACGGAATTATTTTCGCTCCTGTTTCATTCTTCAAGACGAAAGCTCTACCTACCTCTCATTATTTTCGACAAACATTGAGTAAAAGTAACCAATCGTAACAAGGTGGCTGTAACTGAGCGCCGTTTCAATATACTCGTTTTTTAACTAGGTAATCCCGCGCTTTGAATTCATTCGGGTACCGTTTGTAAGCCTTAAATGCTACTAAGATAAGATGTCATGATGAGAAAAAGTACTATATTACACACAGTGTTAATTACAGGGTTCGCTGCTGTATCCTCGTTGGCTTATGCTGCGCCTTCAGTTGTGCCAAATGCGCCGGAACTCAGTTCTCGTGGTTATGTTTTGATGGACTTCCATACGGGGAAAGTACTGGTTGAACGTGATGCCCACAAACGTTTAAACCCCGCGAGTTTAACGAAGTTGATGACTGCTTATGTAGCTGGTCAAGAAATTAATACAGGCAATATTACGTTGAATGATGAGGTTGTCATCAGCCGAAATGCTTGGGCAAAAAATTTCCCAGATTCTTCAAAAATGTTTATTGAAGTCAATACTTCCGTTTCTTTGTCTGACTTATACCGTGGTCTGATTGTTCAATCTGGTAACGATGCCAGTGTCGCTATTGCTGAGCATGTTGCGGGAAGTGAATCAGGGTTTGTGAGTTTGATGAATAGTTGGGCCGCCAAGCTTGAATTGTCTAACACGGCATTCACCAACCCTCACGGCCTAGACAGTGACGGTTTATATTCGACACCTTATGATATTGCCAAGTTGGGCCAAGCGATTATTCGTGACTTACCTGATATCTATCCGCTGTATAGCGAAACCTCGTTTACTTACAATGGCATCACTCAATACAACCGTAATGGCTTGCTTCGTGATCGTAGTATGAATGTCGATGGCATGAAAACTGGTTATACAAGCGGCGCGGGTTATAGTCTAGCGACTTCTGCAACACAAGGTGATATGCGTTTGATTGCCGTAGTGATGGGAGCGAAGAGTGAGAATGTTCGTGAATCAGAAAGCAAGCAGCTGTTGAGTTATGGCTTCCGCTTTTACGATACGGTAATGCCGACTGAGGCGGGTGCGGAACTTGCGAAAGCTCGAGTTTGGATGGGCGAAAAAGACGAGCTTACTGTCGGCGTAGCTAACGATGTTTATCTCACTTTGCCAAAAGGAGATGTAAAAAATCTGCAAGCGGAAGTTGAATACAACGGTGATTTAGTTGCGCCAATTTCTGAGCAACAAGTGGTTGGTAAAGTGCTTTACAAAGTCGACGGTAAGGTCGTAAATGAAGCCGAGCTCGTTGCATTGGAGTCCGTGGAGGAAGGCAGTTTATTCAAGCGAATTTTAGACTGGTTTAAGCAATTGGTCGCTAGCTGGTTCTAAACAGTAGCGAACTTCTGTCTATATCACTCTATCTTGTTAATGTTCTATTAAATCAATTTACTAAGGCGACCAACGTGGTCGCCTTACGTTTTTGGAATACTCGTTGCGTTAAAACACAGGCCCTCTTGTAAGGGTGTGTTTTTACCTGACCAAGAGCGTTTTGTGTTTTTGGGTGCGAGAGAAAAGAAACTAGAACAAGAATGGAGTGACACGTGCACAAGATTTTATCTTTGACATTGATTTTATCGCTCATGGGCTGCGCTATGCCTTACCAGCAGGAGGTCGATAGCGGCCAATGTGTTGGAGTCATGACCTCTCAGGATGCATATGGTTATTTAAACCCAAACCATTACACGATGCAGGTACTCGCGCTAAAGCAAGAAAAAGATGTGAAAGATTATATTCGCTATATCGATCCTAAGCATCCGGTTTGGGTTAACTGGAAAAACAGCCGAGGCACGCGTTGGTATACGGTAACTGTTGGTGATTTTAAAACGAAGCAGGATGCCTACAATGCGCTTTCTTCATTACCAAGCCGTGTAAAGCAGTCATCCCCGTTTGTGCTGACTTTTGCGGAAATGCAGCGTAAGCAACAAACGAGTGTTGTGAGAATGCGTTAACCAACAAAAAACGGAAGCGATGGCTTCCGTTTTTGTATTTAGGAGTAAGCTTAAAGCGCCGCTAAAATCGTTTCTGCTTTGCTTGCTTCAAACTCTTTTGGCTCTTCAACGTTTAGCTTAGTCACTGTGCCGTTTTCAATGATCATTGCGTAACGTTGTGAGCGAATACCACCAAAGCCGCCTGTATCCATTTCAAGACCTAATGCTTTAGTAAAGCTAGCGTCGCCATCACCCAACATCAAAATCTCAGAAGCGTTTTGAGCTTCGCCCCACGCTTGCATCACAAATGCATCGTTTACAGAAACGCACGCAATTAAATCAACACCTTTTGCCTTTAGCTCATCAGCTAATACCACATAGCCTGGTAGATGGGCTTCTGAACAGGTAGGGGTGAATGCGCCAGGTACAGCAAAGAGTACGACTTTCTTGTTCGCAAACAGTTCTGTAACGTCGTGGTTCACCATACCATCGGCAGTCAACTCACTTAGAGTTGCAACTGGTAGAGCTTGGCCTTGTTGAATCATGATTCTATTCCTTTTTGTGTGCTAGTTTAGCTTTCTCAGTCTAGCGTTTATAAATGCGGTTAACCACAGAGTTTTTGTAGGGTTTTAATACCTACGCGTTTGGCCTAAGGCGTGGCACTGATGCCTTTATTGCAAAGCTTCGTGCTGGTTTACGTATTGGCTAACAAGGTGACGATATTTCGCCTTTAACTCGTTATCGATAAAGCTGGCATCAATCGCGTTCATTGTAAATTGGGCAAGTTCACTCTTACTCATTGGATGTGCGTTGTTGACGGCCAGAAAGTTATCCGTCATGTAGCCACCAAAGTACACAGGATCGTCTGAGTTAATCGTTACGGCGACACCTTTTCGTAGCAAATCCACAATATTGTGATCTTTCATATCGTCGAATACACATAGCTTAAGATTCGATAACGGACACACTGTCAGTGGCATTTGGCTTTCGATTAAGGATTCAACTAATGCTTCATCATCAACACAGCGAACACCGTGATCCACGCGGCTCACGTAAAGCATTTCAATTGCATCGCTAATATTTTGTGCGGGGCCTTCTTCACCTGCGTGAGCAACGGTAAGTAAGCCTTCTTCTACTGCTTGTTTAAATACGCGCTTGAATTTAGCTGGCGGATGACCTTGTTCTGAAGAATCTAGTCCAACACCAATGATCTTATCACGGTGTTTCAGAATAGCCTGTAGGGTCTCTATGGCGCTCTCTTCTGAAAGGTGACGGAGAAAACACGCAATAATTTGCGAGGTAATGCCAAGTTTTTCGTGACCATCTTTTAGCGCGCGAGCGATTCCATTGATAACAGTGTCAAAGTCTATGCCGCGTTCTGTGTGTGTTTGAGGGTCAAAAAAGATTTCGGTATGAACAACGTTGTCTTCTTTACAGTGCAGTAAGTATTCCCAAGTGAGATCGTAAAAATCTTGCTCCGTACGCAGAACTCCCGCTCCTTGGTAATAGAGGTCGAGAAATGATTGTAAGTCTGTGAACTGATATGCGCTGCGTAGTTCACTCGGAGAAGAGTAAGGGATCTCGATGCCGTTTCGTTTTGCTAATTTGAATAAGAGTTCCGGCTCAAGTGAACCTTCGATATGTAAGTGCAGCTCTACTTTTGGAAGACCTTGAATAAATGCGTTCATATTCCACCTTATGTGTATTGTGGATGCAGTTACTCTAAGAATAGGTATAGATAGAAATAAATCGAACGCTATCACAAAGAGTAAGACCCACGATGATCTCAACTCTTCGTAATCAGCACTTTGCGGGAACTGGTAGAGACCCCCAAACCATATCATTGGGGTTATACGAAGCAAACGAGAGGGATTATACGCAAAAATATCGCTTTGGCTATACGCAAATAACCTAACTGTCATTAGTCACGGGTTTTCCTGTGAGCGAAACGACTATTTGCAAGTCACTTGAGTATAGAGGAGCCAGTTGTTTTTGCGTGTGTGAGAGGCACGTGTAATTAGAAGAGTAGTCTAAAAGAGTGGAGATTCGTTTGAGCAAAGGTAGGTGGCGGTACCTTGCACAACGATAAAGGCAGAGAAAGCACTAGAGAGCATTTATAGATCGAATAACTTATCAAATTCTCTTTGTTCCATAATGTCTTCTATGCGGCGTCGAGTTTTCTGCTTTACCGCCGCCGCGTTTTGTTCAGACTCTTTTTTGTCTTTTTCTGACTGCTTCTTACTTTTTCTAGCCATTGGATACCTTCCAAATTAGTTGCATTATCCATTAATG